>DATNCZ010000377.1:0-6532 GCA_035553335.1 Gemmatimonadaceae bacterium | reverse complement strand
GGGTCGGCCCTCACCAGCACGATGGCGGAGATCATCCCATAACATTACCGAGCGAACACCGAATGGAACAGGCCGAGCGCGGCACGGCTTCACGCAGCCAGAACGTCGTCCACTTTCTCCCGAGGACGACCGATGCGCTTGTGCGCGTCATAACGCCCGCTCTCGAGCGCATGGATGCAACCCAATCCTCCCTCCAGCTCATGGTCGTGACCCCGGACGCGGAAACGGCCGTCATCGCAGGCGACGTCGTCAGCCGCTTCGCTGGCGCCCAGGGAATCGAGGTCCTCCCGGTCACATCCGCCAATCGCGCTGCGCGCATGCTCGCCGAGCGTCCGGTCCACGCTGTCGCAGGCCCCGCAATCGAGCTCCAGACCCTCATCCAGCGCTCAGCGATCAAGCTCGATGAGCTTCGAACGATCGTTCTAGCGTGGGTAGATGATGAGATGGCCGAGACGCCGGCAGCTTTCGCCGCCCTCGAATCGCTCTTTGGCGAGCTCCCCAAGACCGCCACTCGCGTAATGATTGCCCGCCGTGCCACCCCCGACGCCGAGAAGATCATCGACGCACACCTGAGAACCGCCAGGCGGATGACGCCGCCCGACGCCGAAGCCGGCGCGGTGCCCCAGATCTCGCCAGCGGCACCTTCGGTCCACTACGTCAGCGTCAGCGCCGCATCGCGCCCCGCGGCACTGCGCAGGCTTCTGGACGAGCTGGACCCACCCTCGGCCGCGATCGTCGTCCGCGACACGGCGTCCGAAGCAGATGCCCTCCAGACCGTCCGGAGCCTCGGCTACCGCCGAACCGACGATCCGATCAGGATCGCGCGTTACGACGCGATTCCGCCGAGCCATACCGTGATTCTGTACGACGCGCCGATGATGCCGAGTGAGATAGCGTCCGCCACCGCAATCGGGCCCGTTCAGATAGTCGCCCTCGCGACGCCGCGCGACATGGTCCCGCTGCACGAACTGGCGGAATCACTGCTCCCGCTGACACTCGAAGGCCCCGGCTCGGCTGCGCGTTCGCGCGATTCACGGCTACGCGAAGAGCTGGCGATCGTGCTTTCGCAGGGCGTTGCCACGCGCGAGATGCTGGCGCTGGAACCGTTGCTCGACCGTTATGACGGAATCGAGATCGCCGCAGCGGCAGTAAGGTTGCTCGACGTCGAGCGCACACGCGTTGCCTCCGCGCCTCGCCAGCTCCGGCTCGTAGCAGCGGACTCCACGTCGGTGCAGTCGCGTGAGAATCGCGGCGGTGAGCGCGGCTCGCGCCCGCCACGGGAGCGTGAATTTCGCGGACCACCGCGTGGTGGCCCACGTCCGGAACGTACTGAGCGCAAGGAATGGACGCCGCGTCAACCGCGCGAGGGAGGAGCCGCGCACGCCGGCAGCGATCGCCGCGAACGCAACCTTGGCCGCGGCCCGCGTTCTGGCGGACCGGGCCGCGACGATCGCGGTCGCCCGAGCGGTCCTCCACGTCGTCCACGGCCCTCCGAGCGGTAAGGCGGAGTGAGCGTCGCATACCAGCACACCGGCGGCTGGATCGAGGTGGTCGCCGGAGTCATGTTCAGTGGCAAGAGCGAGGAGCTCATTCGCCGAATTCGGCGAGCACTCATTGCGCGAAAGCGCGTCCAGGTATTCAAATCACGCCTGGACGAGCGCTACGCCGGAATCAATGCTGTCTCGAGCCACGACGGCCGGACGGTGGAGGCGATTCCTGTCGACACGGCTGCACAGATCGCACAACGACTGGATCCTACCGCGCAGGTGATCGGCATAGATGAAGCGCAGTTTCTCGATCCGGGAATCATCACGCTCGTCACGACGCTGGCTGACACCGGACGGCGCGTGATAATCGCCGGCACCGACACCGACTTTCGTGGCGAGCCGTTTGGTGCGATGCCGCAGCTCATGGCGATCGCCGAGATCGTGGACAAGCTGCACGCGATATGTGTGCTCTGCGGCGGACCCGCAACACGCAATCAGCGACTTATCGACGGCAAGCCCGCACCTTACGAGAGTCCACAGATCATGGTCGGCGCGGCGGATCGGTACGAAGCACGATGCAGGATGTGCCACAGCGTGCCGCGGCTGGACGCCGCGCAGGTACGCATGTTCTGAAGCGCCGCGGGAAACAAGAACGGCCCCGGTATCGACCGGGGCCGTTCTGCGCTGCAACGCTTTCCAATAACTAGGGTGTCAGCGAGTTGTACAGCGCCGCCACGTCGAACCCAGCCGGATCGATTTCGTAATATCTGTTATCCGTGTACCGCCCTGTCGTCGGGAAGTACGGTGGCGGATTGTACAGCGCGCACTTGTCGTAGCTGTATCGCTTGGCGAAACCGGTTCCGTTGGATGTTCCGACAGCGCCACGCTGCTGCTGAATTATTCCACCTGTCAGATACAGGCAGCCACGGCCGTTGTTGGTTCCTTCGCAATCATTTGCGTTTGTCGGCCCCGATGCGTAATTCTCGACGCCGAAGGCCGTGTTGAGCGCCATCATGACACCCTGCACGAAGACGTCCTTGGTGTCATCCATGTTTCTGTAGCCGACGCCGGATATGTTCAGTGGATCCTGCAACGCGTTGTCGGCAATGAATATGTTGTTGCCTGAAATTATTCCGAGCATGTCAGCCGTGCAGTTGTTGAGCGATGGATCCGTCACGTATTTCGTATCGCGCAGAATCGCGACGTTACCGGTCGCGTACAGGGTGACGCGGCCGCGGAGCGTGCCGCTCAAGCCCGTGGTTCCCGCGACGTAGATCACGCCCTTGGTGCCAGGGTTGAGTCCGCGGTAGAGCGGGTACAGATACTGTGCCTCCGCCGGGTACAACGCAGTCAGCTGAGGAGCGACAGATCCTCCGTATGGCTTCCAATAGCCGACAGCGTTCAGCGTCGTACCTGGGAAGAATGTCGTGCTGTCACCGGCGATCTTCTGTGCTACCGCGAGAACCTGGGCCGCGGTCTTGGTTGCCATGCCGACAGTATCAGTGGCGTAGCCGGCACCCGGCTCGCTCCGGTAGCTCACTGCGCGCAGATTCGGATCTCCGCCCAGATAGCAGCGTGCGGACGACTGCTTCATGACGTACGCTGTCATTCCGGATCCGCTCGTCAGCGACGTTATGACGCTTCCGCTGTAGAGGCCCGATTGGGTGAGGGCTGCCTTGAACCAGGCCTTGGTGTGTTCCGAAAGAGGAACGAATGCCGGGTGCGACGGCGATCCCAGCCCTGTGCCCGTGCTCGTAAACGTGTACGCGGCACCACAATTGTCCGCGGTGGAGTCTCCGCGCACCCACGGCGCGGTCTTGCCATAGTACACCCGGAAAAACCCATCGTCTGCGCCATTGATCGGCAGGCCGGCAACTCCGCCGGTTCCGCCGTTGTACGGGCGCGCGACGAACTCGATGCGCATCAGCGTCTTGTCTATCGTGCTGGAGTTGGGCGCGGTGAAATTGAATCCGCCCGACGATGCATATCCCGACAGCGAGCCGAGCGCTGTGTTATTGGGAAGCGCGATCGGCTTCTGGTTGGCAGAATAACCCACGTCGAACGTGCCGTATCCTGCGCCAAGTACTGCACCCGCCGTTCCTACCGTACCGTGAAAGCGCGCGCCGCCGGACCCGATGTTGATGTTGTCATTGGACCAGACGGGGCCCCACAACTGGTCGTTGTTGTTGAAATAGATTATGGAGCCGTTGTTCGTTTCCTGATTGGACCAGTAGGCGAACTTCGCGAAGCTCTCCTGCGCCAGCTCCAGTCGGCGCACGACCTCCGCACCACCCTGATTCTTCGCGACCGCTACGACGCTCACGAACCGTCCAAACTGCCCGGTGTTCGAACTCGTCGGTCCCAGATACATGCTCACGGTAATTCCCGGGACTACCTTGCCGTCCGCGCCAAGTATCGTCGCGTTGCTGGTGACAGTGGTGTAGCCCGAGTCCGGCGCAGCGTACGGGTCGAAATTAAGCGTGCTCTTTCCCATCGCGAGCACTGCCTCGGCAGCGTAACGCAAGTCACGCTCCTGATCGTACGAGTTCGCGAGTATCTGTTCGTTGCCGCCGAGGTAGATCGCCGACGTCGCGAGGCTCGCCAGCGACAGCGTGAGCACGAGTGTCAATATCAACGCAGAGCCGCGGCGCTCGACGCCGGGTCTCATCGTTCGCCTACTCTTCCACGCGCGGTACTTGACCGCTATGTGCGTAAGGTGCTTGGCGTACATTCTTCCCCCGATTATGGAACAGTTACCTGATTACTCGCCGCAATTGGAGAGAACTGGCCGCCGCAATCTTCAGCAGCCACTCCGTAGACCCACGTGTTGGTACTCGACACCTGCGTGTCCGTGAACGTGTAGGTCGGCTGTCCAGCTGGTATGGAGGCGAGCGGATCTGCAAACACGTCGCCTACAAGGCGTCGATAGATCACGTACTTCTCCACATCCTTTTCCCCACCGCCGTCGTCTGTCGCGCGACCCCAGCTCAGCACTACCTGATTGGATGTTGGCGCGACGGCTGTCACCGATTGCCCGAAGACCGGCGGGTCGCCGCACGTCGCGTGATTCAACAGGCCGGCATTGAGCAGCCGGATCGATGCATCCGCCGGCCGTTGAGTCTTGGTTCCGTCGCGCTCGATGAAGCTGCCAATCAGATGAACCTTCACAAAGCGAATCTGATCGGTGAGGGCCGATGATCCGGTGTCCGCAGGCGACCCGTGTACGGGAACGTGAATTGCCGGCAGCGACGAAGCCGGAACGTCGACAACGGCACCAGCAGCGTTGATTATCTGATACGTAAACGGAGGCGTGAGAGGGTCGAGCAACATCCCGCGCGCCAGCGTATCGACCGGCATCGCGTTCACGCGCCGAAACAGTGCGTACCGGCCGCTCGAACCCGGACTGTTGTCCGCTGCGACCCAGAACGAAATGGTTTCTGCGGCGCTGGGCGGTCCGCCACGAAAGTACGAGGTCGTTGGCCAGATGGTCGACGAGAGCGGCAACGTGACCTGATGCGCTGGCGTCATGCTCATCGTCGAGCCGGCCGGTAGATCGGGATCGTAGTACACCGCGCCGAACGCGCCGCCTTCGGCTGCCGTATCGCGTGCCGCGTAGTCTGCGTCGAACGTCACGGCGAACGGATCGGCCTGCACGAGCAGCGGTTGCTGATCGGAAACCCCCGCGCCCGCAACGCGTATCTGGCGCTCCATGGTCGAGATCGCGAAGCGCACGTTCTGCTGAGCATCGGATCGTCCAGCGGTGCTGCCCATTGCCTGCACCTGTGACCGGAAGAGCGGAACCGTCATGGCGAACACCAGTAGCAGAATGGTGATCGACAGCATGACTTCCAGCAGCGTGAATCCGCTGCGTCTCCGTCCCGCACTGTGGGCGACGTTCGAGCTCGCGGCGAAGTTCATCGTATTCATGTCAGAACGCGGCTATCATCGTCGTACGCTTGATCGGCGTGCCGAGTCTGGGATTGGAGACAGTTACGGTAATCGTCTTGTAGTCGTAGAGATCGTTCGCCCCGCCGCCGGTGTGCGTGACCTGCGTCTTCCTAGTGTAGCCGACATATGGTGTCGCGAGTGCCACGGTACCAGGATAGAGAGTGTCGATCGCAGTGTAACGCGGCGCATTCTTGATTTCTTCGAGCCGTTGGGAGGCGAGCTCGTTCGCGGTGTTCTTGACGTCGCTGACGGCGGCGATGCGCGCGAATTTGCCCATGAAGCTCGCAATGCTGAGCATCGCGGTGGCCAGAATCGTCACCGCGATCATGACTTCGACCAGCGTCATTCCCTTTCGTACGCCCTTCATCATAGTCCCGCTCCTATCCACGTGCTCCCGTTGTAGCGGTACGACTGCACGCGCCCGGTGGCCTGTCGAACGTGAATTGCGCGCATGTCAGACTTGTTGATTCGATAAGACGACACGTACAGCTCCAGCTCGCTGCTCACCGCACCGTCACGATGGTAGTAGACGGTCGGGTAGTTGTCACGACTGGCAAGGCTGCTGCCGACCACGGATGCGCTGGCGCTGAGCTGCACTCCAGCGGGGGGAACAATGAAACGAGTCCCATCCTCGAGTTGTGTCCAGCGAACTGTCTCTCCGGGGTCCACCTGATGATTGTCGTTTGCGTCGTAAACCACGCGTATGCGTCGCCCGGTCGTATCGAAGCTGACCATGACGTCGGTCTGACGCACGATCGCGACTCGCTGGGCCTGCTGAAGCGCGATCTGCACCGTGCGCATGCCGGCATCCGCGTCGAATTGCGCGGCCTTGAGGCGCGGCAAAGCGAGTGCGGCCAGAATGCCCACGATGGACACCACGATCAACATCTCGATCAGCGTGAATCCGGCGCGAACGGTTTTCGCCATACTGAGAAGGTAGGGTTATCGGGTGGCGCGAGTCGTCACGCTCCCGGACGGTCTTGTCACTAAATGCGAGTATCGGCGTCCATAGTGACAACCAAAGCATTTGAAAACATCTACGTGAGCGTCATCGTCTCTCTGACGAGCCATCCAGGGCGCCTTGCCCGGATCCGTTC
>DATNCZ010000376.1:0-3533 GCA_035553335.1 Gemmatimonadaceae bacterium | reverse complement strand
TGCAACCTGAACTCCGGGGATCGCGGCGATGCGTGTCAGCAGGCCGTGATAGAAACCCTCCACCTGCTCCATCGTCGAGTACCGAGCGGCAGGCAGGCTCAACTCCGCAGTCAGAACATTCGAAGGGTCGAACCCGGGTGAAACGCCACGGAGATTTCGAAAACTCTGCAGCATGAGGCCGGCTGCTGCGAGCAGCACCAGCGCGAGGGCAGTTTGCGCGGCGACGAGCATGCCACGTGTGAAGTGTTGTCTTGTGGACGACGTCATGCCGCGTCCGCCCTCGCGCAACATCATCGCATCATCGGCGGACTCCGCGCCCATAAGAGCGAGCGCTCCGAACAGAATGCCGGCGGCCAGCGACACACCCATGGTGAACAGCAAGCTCAGCCATCCAGGATGAACCTCGCTCATGCGAGGCAGATCGGGTGGGGCGAGCACAACTATTACATGCAACCCGATCGCTGCGAGTCCGAATGCTGCGGCGCCGCCGATCAACGCGAGGAGTATCGTCTCTGCGAAGTAGTGCCGTGCAAGGTCCGCCCGCTTCGCTCCCAGAGCTGTGCGGATCGCGACTTCGCGTTGACGCGATTCTGCACGCACGAGAAACAGATTCGCGACGTTCCCGCATGCAATTACCAACACGAGCGCCACGGCACCGAGCAGGATCCACAGGCGCGTCGATACGTCGCCAATGATGCGTGCTCGAAGCGGTGTTACTGCGGTAGTGAACCCGGTACCCTTGAGAAAGCCATCGCTGTAGGCGGTAGGAAACAAGACCGGAAAACGTTTCGTGATCTGCGCGAGTTCTGCTTGTGCTGACGCCACCGTTGCACCGGGCGCAAGACGCGCAACCACGGGGAGATAGTGATGATTTTGCGGAGTCGCACTGGGATCGAGCTCCGCTGGCAGCCACAGATCGACGTTCGGAGAAGTCACGTCGGGTACGGTCGCGTCCGGACCCATCACTCCGACCACCTGCATCGGAATCGTATTCACGGTGATCAACCTGCCAACCACGTGCGGGTCGCTATCGAGACGCGTCTTCCAGTAGTTGTAGCTGATCACAACGACGGGTTGCGCATTCGGCAGATTGTCCGTTTGACTGAGCGCGCGTCCCAGCATCGGATGGAGACGAAGGACGTCGAAGATGCTCGCGCTTACCAGCGCAGCCGGAACGCGCTCTGCGGCCCGGTTGCCGGTAATCGTCATCCGCTCCAGCATGAGTGCGGCGGCATTTTCGAGGGAGTGCGCATTCTTCTGGAAGTAGAAGAAGCCGGCAGCAGAAAGTCCCCATCTCGAATCAGGCTTGATCCCTGGCGTCGGCGAGTCCAGCCAGACGAGCCGGTCAGAATCCGCGTACGGCAGCGCGTGCAGCACCACCCGGTCCAGCATCGTGAAGATCGCCGTCGTCGCTCCGATCCCGAGCGCGAGCGTGACGATCACGATCAGCGTGAAGCCGGGACTACGCGCGAGCGAGCGGATTGCACGCCCGGTTTCACGTTTCAGCGAGTCAGCCAAGCCCAATTTGCCCCCGTTGTGGTGCCCGTCCTAAGGGAACAAGCGTGCCATGGGGCCGAATGGGTGTATCTCGTTGTGGGGTAACGAGTTAGGTGATTATGATAGTTCCTGATTCAGGGGACGATTGTCCGGAACTGGGATAGTCCGTCCCATTTCCGGACAGTATGCTGTGGATTGCAGAATGACACGCACCGACATGAACTGGCGTCCCCGGCAGCCTAGGCGCCAAACTGCTTCCACACATCCTGAAGCCCGAGTGTCTCGATTTCGCCGAGCAGAAACTGTCGGTCGAGAAGGTCACCACGCACCTGGAGCATCGCGCGAATATCCGCAACATGTTTTGCCGATCCGCTGTCCCGCAGGTACTGTAGCTTGCGCAGAATGACGTACTCTGGTGGCGCAAACCAGACAGTTTCGCCCCGCTGATCGACCACCTGCCGGCGCAACTCAAGAGCGCGCTGGCTCAATGCGTCGTTGCCCGCTAAGAAGAGATCTGCCTTCAGTCCCGTTCCGAGATGTATCAGGTTGAAGTGGCCATGAGCGGGACGCTGCCGCTCTACTTCGATAACCTCCAAGGGAGGAACGTAAAATTCCGACGTGTCAAACGCGGCATGCAATCTCGTCGCCTCCATATCCGATAGCATTGCGACGAGGTCGATGTCGTTTGTAAATCTTACATGGCTGTATGTGCCCGATGCGACCGAACCGGTCACCATGTATATCACGCCAATCCGATTCAGCGGCGCGACAAACAACGAGACCAAGTCAGGAGGCAGCATACAGAAAACTGTCCCTGACCAGCTTTCTGATTTCCTCCTCGGAAAGATCCGGATGCTCCGAGCGTAACAACGATGTCTTGAGCGCCCACGCGCTCTGTTGCAGTGCATGCAGCGTCGCCAGTTGCTGCGCTGCTGATAGACGTCGTGCAGTCTCGACGTAAACCTTCTCTGCATCGAGATGATGCTGCTGAGGAGGGATCACGGAGTCGACCATTCAGGAAATATACGCTGGTACAACGCCCGCGAACGCTCCCACCCTATTGCATCAACAACCGTCGCACCGCCGGAACCACGACCAGATGCAACAATCCCTGCGCCTTGTCAGCCGCTGTCAGTGTCGCCCTGGCCGAGTCGGCCCAGGCCTGTGGTAACGGCATACCGCTCTTGCGCGCTTCGAGCGCCTCCAGTCCAATGGTGCCAACACTGGCAAGAGCGTCGGCGGCCGGAACAGCACCCTGCGCGAGCGGCGACCGATTCGCGGCGTCATGAACGCGCGGTGCCAGCGCGCGCCAATCGGAGAACCATCGCGCGAGTGTGTCGTGCGCGGCGACATCGTTCTTCGGCGATGCAATTATGTCAGCGACCAGTTGCTGAATGCGCCATCTGTTCGGCGGATCGGGAATCGCAGCATCCACGACCTGTACGAGCGGTGTCATCTGTGTGGTCGGTCCGCCGTGTACGCGCTGGCCCAATGTCACGGGCTCGGCGAATCCGAGCAAATGCGCGAGCGGCGCGATGTCGGGTCCGTTCATGATGCGGCGCAGGAACCTGTCGGTATGCGACTCCTGTCCCAGCCCGAGCTGCTCGAGGCGTACGTCCTGAATCGCGAGTCTGCGATACATGTCTCCCACATCGGTCACGCTCCGCGGCGACCAGAATCGCTCGGCGATCGCTGCCAGCCGCGGCCAGATGCGCGAGTCGATACTTTGCGGAGCGATGAGCTCGGACCACATGCATGCTTCGCCGCCGAGCACGCGCGCGATCTCGTCCGGCGTGAGCGTGCTGTCAGCGGCGAGCGGATCGGCGAGATACATCTGCTCCGACGACTTCATCGCGTCCAGGTAGTACGGCGCCGAGAGAATTCCACTGAAACCCTGCGTTACGGCCTGGCCCAGGTACTGCGTGCCGCGCCACGATTGAACTACAGTGGTGCGCGGCAGATCGGGGTGAAGAATTTCGTCCCACCCGATCATGTGCTTGTGATGCTTCGTGAGTATACGAGAGAGACGCTGATTG
>DATNCZ010000375.1:0-4654 GCA_035553335.1 Gemmatimonadaceae bacterium | reverse complement strand
CCTGATAGCCTTCCATGGCAGCCTGCAACGCGCAGATCGGATCGATCTCGGTGATGATCACGCGCGCACCCTGGCCACGCAGCGACTGCGCGCAACCCTTGCCGACGTCGCCATATCCGAAGACGACCGCGACCTTGCCGGCGAGCATCACGTCACTCGCGCGGAGAATTCCGTCCGTGAGCGAGTGCCGGCAACCGTACAGGTTGTCGAACTTGCTCTTCGTCACAGCGTCATTGACGTTGATCGCGGGGAAGCGAAGCGTACCGGCCTTCATCATCTCGTACAGACGGTGCACGCCGGTCGTCGTCTCTTCTGAAACACCACGGATGTCAGCCGCGACGCGCGTCCAGCGGCCGGGATTGCTGACCGACTGGGCCCGCAGCAGTTCGAGAATGACTCCCCATTCCTCTGCGTCAGTCGCCGGATCGAAATCGGGGATCCTGCCTGCCGCTTCGTAATCGGCGCCACGATGCACCAGCAGTGTCGCATCGCCACCGTCATCGAGCAGCAGGTTCGGTCCGCCGCCGTCGGGCCACATCAGCGCCTGCTCGGTGCACCACCAGTACTCTTCGAGCGTCTCGCCCTTCCATGCGTAGACTGCGATCCCCTTCGGGTTCTCGATAGTGCCGTTTCTGCCAACCGCAACAGCCGCCGCCGCGTGATCCTGCGTCGAGAAGATGTTGCAGCTCACCCAGCGCACGTCGGCGCCGAGCTCGGTAAGCGTTTCGATCAACACCGCCGTCTGCACGGTCATGTGCAGCGAACCCATGATGCGCGCGCCAGTCAGCGGCTTTGTGCCCTTGTACTCCGCGCGAAGCGACATCAGTCCCGGCATTTCCTGCTCGGCGAGGCGAATCTCCTTGCGCCCGAACTCGGCGAGAGAGATGTCGGCGACCTTGAATGGCGGACGGTCGATGCCATCGTTCTGCTTTGTCGTCGATGGGCGTGGTGACGATGTTGGTGAAGCTGTAGTGGCCATTGGTGTCTCAGGTCAGTTGTGAATCGCCAGCGCGTGCACCGGCTTTCGGTTTTGTGGTACGCGAGGTTGATGCTGAAGCGGCGGCAACCGGCTTCGTCGAAATGCTCTGCGACGACGTGTCGTGCGCTGCACTGTTCGCTTTTGCGCGCAACGGACGGCGCGCTGACGCAGCGAAGAGCGTCGGTCCCTTTGCTACCGGATCTGCTGGCAGCGGATGGTAGCGCAGGTCGTACAGTCCTGCCTGCTCGGCCCAGCGCGACAGTTCATCCGCGCCGAAACCCTGCCACACGTGTCCCATGATGTTGCGAAACTCGGAGCGCTCGTGGGGCATCATGTCCACCACGAGCACGCGTCCTTCCGGCTTGAGGACTCTGCATACCTCGGTGAGTACTTCCGCGGGGTCGGCAGTGTAGTGCAGCACCAGAAAGATCAGCGCGGCGTCGAGCGACTCGTCGTCTATCGGTAGCGCGCCGAGGTCGCCCTCGCGGAGTGAGACATTGTCATACCCCTTGAGCCGTTTGCGCGCTGCATTGAGCATCGCCGGCGACTCGTCCACCGCTATTACCTGTGCGACGAACGGTGCCAGGAGCTCCGACACCTGACCCGTGCCGCAACCGAGGTCGGCGACGAACCAGCTTTCGTCCAGCAGCCCGAGCAGTCCGACGAGATCCGCACGCGTTCCGAACAGGTCGCCGCGAAGCCTGTCCCACTGGCCGGCGGCGGTGGAGAAGAACTCCTGCGATGCGCTGCGGCGTTCAGCCAGCACGGATCGCAGCCGTTGCGTGTCGTTCTGGGCCGACGGTGCGGCGCTCACCTGCTCGCGCACGAGCGTCCACAGTCTCCGGCCTGCGGAATCGAGGCGGTCGGCCATGGCCCGGTAGCGCCGGCTGGTGCCGTCGGCGCGCGATGTGACCCATCCGCCGTCGCCGAGGACCTTGAGGTGCCGGCTTACGGTGGACTGCGGAAGCTGTGTGACCGCGCAGAGCTCCGTGACTGTGAGCTCGTGCCGGTCGAGCAGCGCCAACAGCCTGCTCCGGGTGGGATCCGAGAGGGCAGTGAGCCGGTCGAAGATGGTGGGCATTGATCCGTTCATCCGGATGGAAAGATATATCCTTTCGGACGCAAGTTGAAGGGGGGAGGCGCCTGGCGGGCGCCAGCCGACGCTGCTGAATGGCGCCAGGTCATCAGTCGTGCCGCTTGACCGCAGGTTGTGCGCCGCGAGAGGCATCCGGCACGACGCCCTGGTTAAATTTCATGGCTATGCATTTTCCGAATCTCCCCGAGCGGGTCGCGGAGATCCGTGGACTCCTGGCGGCAGCGGCTGCGCGCGGAGGACACGGGCAGAACGTCAAGCTCGTTGCAGTGACCAAGACACACGGTCCCGAGGCCGCCGTCGAGGCGTGGCAGGCAGGCGTCCCCGACTGTGGCGAGAACAGAATTCAGGAAGCGTTGCAGAAGATGGCGCAGGTGGATGTACCCGTTGTGTGGCATCTGATTGGCCATCTGCAGCGAAACAAGGTCCACGAGCTGGAGCACTTCGCGTTGCTGCATTCGCTCGACAGCAGGCGGCTCGCCGACGCGGTTTGCGACTTTGGATTGAAGCGGAAGCGCGCGGTCGACGCGTTGATTCAGGTCAACGCATCGGGCGAGGCCAGCAAGGGCGGATTCTCGCCCGAGGAGTTGCGTGCGGAAGCGGATCGTTTGACGGGCATGCCGGGTATTCGCGTCGTCGGTGCGATGACGATGGCTCCGTTGGATGCATCCGAGCTTGTGTTGCGACAGACGTTCGCTGGTGCACGTCACGCTCGTCAGGTTCTGGCGGACGCGGGTCATCCGGCTACCGAGCTGTCCATGGGGATGTCTAACGACTATGAGATAGCTGTCGAGGAAGGGGCCACGCTGGTCCGCCTCGGCACCGCTCTCTTTGGAGCTCGCGATCTATGATTGATGAAGCATTCCATCTGACGCCGCTCGATGTTCGGCGCTTTGATTTCGGACGCGCGCTGCGCGGTTACGATCCCGCGCGCGTCGACCAGTTCCGCGATCAGGTCGCGGATGAGATGGAGCGGCTCACGCGGATCAATCAGGATCTGGACCAGAAGGCGCGCTCGTTCCACGAGCAGTTGCGCGCATTCCGGGAGCGCGATCGGGCACTCAATGACGCCCTCGTTTCAGCGCAGCAGCTTCGTCAGGAAACCAAGGAGCAGGCGGAGCGCGAGGCGATGCTCATCGTGCGAGAGGCGCAGGGCGAGGGCGAGCGCCTCCTCGACGAGGTGCGCGCGGAAGTGCGACGCGTACAGGACGAGCTCGCGGTACTGGAGCGCGCGCGACGCAGTTATCTGTCGCAGATGCGCACGTTGATCACGCGCCACCTGTCGGAAATAGACGCAGCGGAACGTCCGGTTCCCGCCACAGGGGAGTAGAGTTTTGGGAGCACAGGAGGCGCCCGTAGTGGCGCGTTATCGGTTGTTGCCGGCTGACCGCGCAGCGGACGGCTTGGAGCAGGAAGTCCTCGCGCGCTGGTCCGAAGAGGAATTGTTCAGGCGCATTCAGCGCGACAGCGCCGGCCGCCCCGAGTTCGTGTTCTTCGAGGGACCGCCGACCGCCAACGGACGTCCCGGAATTCACCACGTCTTCGCGCGAACGGTCAAGGATCTCTTCTGCCGTCATCGCTCCATGTCGGGCTTTCATGTCACGCGAAAGGCGGGCTGGGACACGCACGGACTGCCGGTCGAGATCGAAGTGGAGAAGCAGCTCGGAATCTCCGGCAAGCAGGAGATCGAGCGCATCGGTGTCGAGAAGTTCAATGCACTCTGCAAGGAAAGCGTTTTCAAGTACGGCGAGGACTGGAAGCGGCTCAGCGAGCGCATCGGTTACTGGCTTGATTACGATGATCCCTACGTCACGTACACGAACAACTACGTCGAGAGCGTGTGGTGGGCGTTGAAGACGTTGTTCGAGCGCGATCTGCTGTACCGCGGCCACAAGATTCTGCCGTACTGCCCGCGCTGTGGAACTGCACTGTCCTCGCACGAAGTTGCGCAGGGCTACAAGACGGTGAAGGATCCAAGCGCATACGTCGCGCTGACATTGCAGGGATCTTCGGCGGCTCCGCGCAGAATCCTGGTCTGGACGACCACGCCATGGACGCTCGTTTCGAACGTCGCGCTCGCCGTGAATCCGACGCTCCAGTACGTCGAGTTGGTACGCATCGGCAAGGAAGACGAGGGCTCGCTCATACTTGCCGAAGCTCGTGTCGGCGCGCTGCTGGGCGACGATCACGCCGACCGCTGGAAGGAGACGTCCAGATTCGCCGGCACCGAGCTCGTCGGTCTCCGCTATCATCGCCCGCTCGATTGGGTTGCGATGAGCAGCGGCGCGCACGAGATAATCGTTGGTGAGTCGTTCGTCACGGCCGAGGATGGCTCCGGCATCGTGCACATGGCGCCCGCTTTCGGCGCGGACGATTACGCCGCGGGCAAGCGACACGGACTCGCATTCCTGCAGCCGGTCGATGCGCGCGGACGGTTTCCCGACACGTTGCCGCTGGTCGGTGGCATGTGGGTCAAGGATGCCGACAAGGTCATCATCGAGGAGCTCAAGCGGCGTGGCACTCTGTGGAAGGTGCAGCAGTACGAGCACAGTTATCCGCACTGCTGGCGCTGCGATACGCCG
>DATNCZ010000374.1:0-4054 GCA_035553335.1 Gemmatimonadaceae bacterium | reverse complement strand
CTGCGCTCCGGCGAGAGCGTTGTCGCCGAGCGGGAATTGCTCACCAGCGAGAACCGGCTGTCCGAGCGGGTGTATCTAGGACTACGTACGACTGACGGTCTTCCTGCGACGGATGCGGAAATCGACGTCGCTCGTCCTTGGGTCGAAGCGGGATGGGCCGAGATTACTAACCGAACGATCGTTCTAACAGCGACTGGCTTTCTTCGCCTGGATGCTATCGCAGCGTCCTTGACACTCGCCGGAAGTCGTTGATACTATTGCACTTATGGCACTTGCCGAACTGACCGACCGAGAGCGTATGGTGCTCGAGGCCGTTATCCAGACGTATGTAGCAACCGCCCAGCCCGCTGGGTCGCGTCAGCTTGCCCGTCGGTTCAATTTCGGTGTGTCGCCCGCGACGATCCGCAACACGATGAGCGACCTGGAGGAGAAGGGCTACCTCTTCCACCCTCATACGTCGGCCGGCAGAGTTCCCACGGACGTCGCGTATCGCGTTTACGTGGACTCGATCCTCCCTGCGCACAAGTTCACGACAGCAGAGCGCGACAGCCTTGCGCTGCAGATATCGAGTGGCGGATCGGCGGTGGAGAACATCCTCCGTCGCGCCGCGCAGAGCCTCGGCATCATCACGCAGGAGCTTGGTGTCGCGCTGGGGCCGCGCTTCGATGCGAGCGTTCTGAATCGCATCGAGCTGGTGCGGCTCGCGTCCGATAGACTTCTCGTGGTGTTGTCGGTGCAGGGTGGTGGCGTTCGCACGATCTACGTCGATGCGCGGGGCCAGATTGCCGACGAGGCGATCACGGAAGTCTCGCGCGTGCTCAACGAGCGGCTGGGCGGACTCACGCTGCGCGAGGTTCGCAACTCGCTGTCGCAGCGCCTCCGCGATACGACAGTCGGAGCGGCCGAGCTGATCAACGTATTCCTGGAAGAAGGCGAGCACATATTCGACGAGGTATTCGACTCGGCGAACGACGTAATGCTGGGTGCCGCCTCCGTGCTCGCCGAGCAGCCCGAATTTGCCAGTGCGGACAGCATGCGAAGGCTCGTCGCCCTGACCGAAACGAGGCACTATCTGGCTGAGGTGCTGCGCAAGCGCAGCGAATCCTCCGGCGTGAGCATTACTATTGGCAACGAGCACGACGACCCCGCGCTGGAGAATTTCACTCTCGTCACGGCGCAGTATCACGTTGGTGCGTTGAACGGCGTCATCGGCGTCATCGGACCGACGCGGATGCCTTACGACAAGGTCATTTCGCTCGTGACTCATACATCCCAGCTGGTCACGGACCTGCTGGACTGACGCACTACCAAACGCATTACCAAACGCATCACCAAACGCATGGCAGACTATTACGAAACACTCGGAGTCCCGCGCGCCGCGTCGGACGACGACATAAAGAAGGCATATCGCAAGCTGGCGATGCAGTTCCACCCGGACCGCAACAACGGCTCGTCGGAATCAGAAGAGAAGTTCAAGGAGATTACCGAAGCGTATGACGTGTTGCGCGATGGCAACAAGCGCGCTGCGTACGATCGATACGGCGAGGCCGGCCTCAAGGGCGGTGGCTTCGGCGGCTTCCACCATGTGGATCTCTCGGAAGCGCTCAACATCTTCATGCGCGATCTGGGTGGGATGGGCGGCTTCAACGATCTGTTCGGTCGTAGAAGCAGCGCCGCCGAGACGCGCACCGGCTCCGACATTCGCATCAGCCTTGGACTCACGCTCCAGGAAGTAGCGACGGGAGTCGAGAAACCCGTCACGATCAAGTTGTTGAATCCGTGCGACTACTGCAAAGGCACCGGCGCGGAGCCTGGCACGAATGTGAGTACGTGTCCTACGTGCAAGGGTGCGGGTGAAGTGCGTCGGGCGCAGCAATCGTTCTTCGGTCCGGTCGTGAGCGTGTCGGTGTGCCCAAACTGCGCTGGCGATGGCAAGGTAGTCGCGTCGCCGTGCAAGAAGTGTCGCGGTGAAGGGCGCCTGCGCTCCGAAGAGCAGGTCAACATCAAGGTTCCGGCCGGAGTCGCGACGGGTCAGTACATGACCTTGCGCGGTGTGGGCAATGCCGGCCCGCGCGGCGGCCCGCGTGGCGACATCCTCGTAGTGTTCGAGGTCGATGAGGACGAGCGCTTCGAGCGCGACGGTGAGGATCTGCTCACCGAAGTGCTCGTCACGTATCCACAACTCGCACTCGGCGCCGACATCGATGTTCCGACCGTCACCGCATCGGTCACGTTGCGCATACCTGCGGGAACTCAGAGCGGTCAGGTGATGCATCTGCGCGGACGCGGGCTTCCGCGCATCAACGCATCGGGCACGGGCGACCTGCACGTGCGGTTGCAACTCTGGACTCCCGACGTGATGAACGAGGAAGAAGCCACGCTGCTTCGCCGCCTTTACGAGATTCGCCCTCTGGCGCCAGCACGGCGCGAGCGCGGATTCTGGGCCAAGGTCAAGGAATCGCTCGGCGCGTGAGCACCGAATGGCGCGCGGTTCGTGTCGAGCAGTGCGCCGATCGCGATGCGGTGATGGCCGCGCTGTTCGCAGCCGGCTCGCAGGGCGTCCACGAAGACGGCGATGCACTCGTCACGCATTTTCCGCCGGACTTCGACACCGAAAGCGTTGTCACGGCGGTGCACGACACCGACCCGTCCGCGGTCGTCACGACAACAGTCGTGCCCGCGGTGGACTGGAGCGAGTGGCGTGCGAGTGTCGATGCGCACCACGTTGGCGGCCTTGTCGTAACGCCGCCGTGGCGCGCTGCAGAGTTCGATCCGGCGACCACCATCGTGATCGATCCCGCGATGGCGTTCGGCACCGGCGAACATCCAACCACGCGTGGAATGCTTCGTCTCATGCAGCGAACGATCCGCGCGGGCGATTCGGTAGCTGATCTCGGAGCCGGAAGCGCAGTGCTTTCGATTGCTGCCGCCAAGCTCGGCGCAACGCGTGTTGCGGCGATCGAGATCGATGATGGCGCCGAAGCGTCCGCGATCGAGAACATTCGCGTGAACGGCTCGGAAAGTGCGATTCGATATCTGGTTGGTGACGCGACGGTGTTGCTCGCGCTCGTCGCGCCGGTGCGTGTGATTCTCGCGAACATCGTCTCATCCGTGCTGATGGAATTGCTCCCGGACATGGCAGGGTCGCTCACAGCGGATGGAGTTGCATTGTTGAGTGGGATCCTGGTCGAGGAGCGCGATCTCATGACCAGCGCGCTTGTGCGTGCGGGCTTTCGCGTCGAAGCGGAAGACGTGGAAGGCGACTGGTTGAGCATCCTCGCCGGTCGCGTTTCATGAACGATTCCGATCGCGCAGCGTTCTATTCGGAAGATCCGTTCGCAGTCGGGGCCCAGATCGCGCTATCGGAGAGCGACGCGTCGCACATTACGGTGCTGCGTCTTGGCGTCGGGGAACGCGTCGGCCTTCGCGACGGGGCGGGCCATGTCGCGTCGGGGACACTTGTCCGGCTCGGCCGCAGGAATGCACTGGTTGAAGTCGACCGGATCGCCGAGGTGCCGCCGCCGCTGCCGATTCACCTGCTGGTACCAGTCGCGGATCGTGACCGGATGTTATGGCTCGCCGAGAAGGCCGCCGAGCTCAATGTCGCGAGCTGGCGGCCGGTACTGTGGCACCGGTCCCGGAGCGTGTCGCCGCGCGGCGATGGCCCGACTTTCCGGAACAAGGTACGTACGCGGATGACGTCTGCGTTGCTCCAGTCGCGTTCTGCCTGGCTGCCCGAGATATTTCCCGAAGCGACGCCGGACCGCGCGATGGCCGCCTCTCCTGAGGGATCGCGTGTGGTCCTCGAAGCGAGCGGGCAGGCGTTCGGCGCCATCGACGTCTCGGAACCGATGGTGGTGGCAGTGGGGCCCGAAGGAGGCTTCGACGCGGAAGAGCTGGATGGCCTTCAGGCGGCAGGATTCAGGCTCGCTTCGATCGGCCACTCGATCCTGCGGTTCGAGACGGCGGCCGTCGCTGGTGTCGCGGTGGCCCGCGCGTTGCTGGAAGCGAAACTCATCTCAGACCGGTAATTCTCATGGCGGACGACTCCGCA
>DATNCZ010000373.1:0-7244 GCA_035553335.1 Gemmatimonadaceae bacterium | reverse complement strand
GAAACGGTGCGTGTACGCGGCTGGGTAGCTCACCTTCGATCCTCCGGGAAAGTTGCCTTCATCGTCCTGCGTGACGGAAGTGGCACCCTGCAATGCGTTGTTGTTCAGAAAGTAGTAGGCGACGCAGCCTGGGGAACCTTCCAGTCTCTTACCATCGAGACTTCACTCGAAATCGACGGCGAAGTTCGTGCCGACGCGCGGGCACCGGGTGGCGTGGAGGTGGGGGTCACAAATATGACGGTCCTCGGGACGAGTCCGAGTGATTACCCGATTCAGCCCAAGGAGCATGGCATCGATTTCCTGCTGGATCACCGGCACCTGTGGCTGCGCAGTCCGCGTCAGGTGGCGATCGGGCGGGTTCGCGCAGAGCTGGAGCAGGCACTGAACGACTTCTTTTACGAGCGCCAGTTCGTACGCGTAGATACGCCCATCCTGACGAGCGCAATCGGCGAGCGCAGCGGGTTGTTCGCGACGGAGTATTTCGACGAGGGCAACGCCTATCTCGCGCAGACCGGCCAGCTCTACGGCGAGGCCGCTGCCGCCGCCTTCGGGAAGATCTACACTTTCGGGCCGACGTTCCGCGCGGAGAAGTCCAAGACCCGGCGCCATCTTACCGAGTTCTGGATGCTCGAGCCGGAGATGGCGTTCTTCGACTCCGCGGACAGCATGCGCTTGCAGGAGGAGATGATCGAATACGTGGTGCGCCGCGCGGTCGAGCGTTGCGTGAGCGAGCTGGCGCTGCTCGAGCGGGACGTGTCCAGGCTCGAATCGATCCGGGCGCCGTTTCCGCGCATCGACTATACCGACGCCGTCGCCACGCTTCAGACGAAGGGGAGCGAGGTGAAGTGGGGCGACGATCTGGGCGCGGAAGACGAGTCGCTGCTGGTTGCCGACTACGACCGGCCGATCTTCATCGTCAACTACCCCAAGGAAGCCAAGGCCTTCTACATGAAGGAGAACCCGGCAGACCCGCGCACCGTGCTGTGCAGCGACATGCTGGCGCCCGAAGGTTACGGCGAGATCATCGGCGGGTCGCAGCGCGAGGACGACTACGACCGCATGGTGCAGCGGATAAAGGACGAAGGGCTACCGATAGAGGCGTACGACTGGTATCTCGACCTGCGCCGCTACGGGACGTTCGTGCACTCGGGATTCGGACTGGGCCTGGAGCGACTGGTCGCCTGGGTGTGTGGAATTCCGCACATTCGCGAGGCGATTGCGTTCCCACGCACCATGTATCGATTGCGGCCGTAGGCGTCGTCGCACGGCGGGCGGAGTTCGATCGCACGTCAGGTGGGCAGGCCCCGTGCCTCCCCACCTGACGTCCACGTATCAGCGGCGCTTCACCTCATCCCATAACGCGTCCAGCTCTGTCAGCGACGCCTGGCCGACCACGATACCGCGTTCGCGCGCGAGCTGCTCGACCTGCTCGAATCGGTGCTGGAACTTGAGGTTTGCGCGGTCCAGGGCGAGCGATGCGTGGACGTGAGCCTTTCGGCACAGGTTGACGCACGCAAACAGCAGGTCGCCGAGTTCTTCGGCGATGCGCTCGTGCGCTTCATCATGGACAGGCGCTGCGCCGATTGGACGCTCGGGTAGATCTTCCAGAAGCTCGCGGGCTTCTTCCAGCTCCTCGCTGACCTTTTCCGCTGCGCCGCGCCAATCGGGCCAGTCGAAGCCAACGCCGGCGGCACGATCCTGCAGTCGCTGCGCGCGATGAAGCGACGGCAACGCAACGGGCAGCCCATCCGCCAGCGACTCACGACGTTTCGATTTCATCCGCTCCCATGGCTCCTTCGCGCCCTCGCCGTAGAGATGCGGATGCCGTCCCTTCATCTTGGTTATCAGTGCGCTCGCAACGTCGCTGAACGTGAATGCGCCCCGCTCCTCCGCGAGCACAGAATGAAAGAGCACCTGCAGCAGGACGTCGCCGAGCTCCTCGCGCATGAGCGGGTCGTTCTCCGTCTGGATGGCCTCGTCCAGCTCGTGCGCTTCCTCGATCAGATAGGGCCGAAGAGTCTCATGCGTCTGTGCCGCATCCCAGTCGCAGCGCTTGCGCAGATCGCGCATCAGCTCCAGCGTGTCATCCAGTCCAACGTCACGTGACATTATCTTATAAGGCTGTGGAAGAGACCCTAATATACCCGCTGCCTGCGCGCGCCTGGCTGGACGTGAACATTGCGGCACTGCGCCAGAATGCCGCCGAGCTGCAGCGTCGGACGGGGCTTCCGCTGATTCCGATGGTGAAGGCGAACGCGTATGGCGTTGGAGTCGCCGGCGTGGTTGGCGCGCTCGAATCGCTGGCGCCGCTTGCATACGGAGTCGCGACGGTCCGTGAAGGCGAACAGCTGCGCGAGCTCGGGATTGTGCGTGCTGTCGTCGTGTTCACTCCGCTGCTCGCCACGGAGCACGAGCGCGCAGCGACTGCGGATCTCACGCTCGCGCTGGGCGACGCCGATTCGATCTCTGCCTGGGCACGCACGGGAAAGCCGTACTATCTCGCAATCGATACCGGAATGAACCGTGCCGGTGCGTCCTGGCGTGACGTGACGGCCCTCCGCGACGTCGTGCGCACGTCGCCGCCGGTCGCCGCATTCACGCACTTCCACTCTGCCGAATCGGACACCCAGTCGTCACATGAACAGGTCGCCCGCTTTCTGGATGCGATCGCGAAGCTTGGGGTCGATATCCCGCTGCTCCATGCGGATAACAGTGCCGCCGCGGCGCGCGGGGTGGATGGCGGCGGGCGCTGGGGCGCCATACGGCCGGGCGTATTTCTCTACGGTGTAGGCAGGGGACTGGGCCTGGATGCTCTCCACGTCGTGAGCCTGCGCGCCCGCATTGTGGATATCCGGTGGATCGAGCCGGGCGACACGGTCAGCTACGGCGCGACGTACCGCGCAAAGCGCCGGGAGCGGATCGCAACGGCTTCTGTCGGGTATGGCGACGGCTACCCGCGCGCTGTGTCAGATCGCGCGACGGCGATGTTGCACGGAAGGCGGATCCCCCAACGCGGACTGGTAACCATGGACATGACGATGTTCGATGTGACGGACGTGCCGTGCGAGGTGGGTGATGTCATCACTCTGATCGGTGGTGACGGCGGGGACGCGCTCTCTGTCGAAGGGGTCGCGGGACTGGCCGGAATGTCGCCGTACGAGCTCCTGACCGGGTTTGCCGAGCGTTTGGACCGCCGGTATCTGGAGGGCTGACGAGCCGATGGCGCGACGCGCGGCGATAATCGTCCTCGACGGGGTCGGCATCGGTGAGGCTCCGGATTCGGCGGCTTATGGTGATGCCGGAAGCGATACGCTTGGGCACGTGATCCAAGAGATGGCGCCGGAACGACTTGAGAATCTACATGAGGCCGGCTTGGGTAACATCCGTCCTATAAACGGGTTAGGCGCCGTGGCTCAACCTGCTGCCGCGGTGGGCGTCATGTCGCCGAGGGCCGCCGGAAAGGACAGCACCACTGGGCACTGGGAAATCGCCGGAGTCACGATCCGAGTGCCGTTCCCGACCTATCCTGCCGGGTTTCCAGCGTCGCTGCTTGCTGAGTTTTCCAGCCGCACAGGACGTCGTGTGATCGGGAACGTGGTAGGCAGCGGCACCGATGTGATCGCCCGATTCGGGGAGGAGCAGCTGCGCACCGGCGCGTGGATAGTGTACACCTCCGCCGATTCGGTCTTCCAGATCGCAGCGCACGAGGCGGTGGTTCCACTGGCCGAGTTGTACGCGGGATGCGAAGTAGCGCGAGCGCTGCTGGTAGAGCCCAACAATGTTTCACGCGTCATCGCGCGGCCGTTCGTGGGCGAGTCGCGGTCCTTCAGCCGAACGGCCAACCGCCGGGATTTCTCGGTCCAGCCACCGTCGGAGACGCTGCTCGACGCGCTTGCTGCCGCCGGGATCGAGCGGAGCGGGGTCGGCAAGGTCGACGACCTTTTCGCCGGCCGGTCGATCGAATCCAGGCACACGTCTGGAAACGCTGAAGGAATTCGTTTGATCCAGCAGTGGCTCGGAAGTACGGCCGATACCGGGTTTCTCTTCGCCAACCTTGTAGATTTCGACCAACTTTACGGCCACAGGAACAACGTACCGGGCTTTTTTGGAGCGCTGCGGGAATTCGACGCGGCGCTTCCGGCGCTCAGGCGTGCCCTTCGCGAGGAAGATCTGCTGTTTATCACCGCCGACCACGGCAACGACCCTACAACTGCTTCGACCGACCATGCGCGCGAGAACGTTCCTGTTCTCGCGTTCGGTCCCGCGGTTCGCACCGGCAATACGATAGGGCACCGTGCCACCTTTGCGGATCTCGGCGCGACCGTCGCGGAGTGGTTCGGACTGGAATTCCGGGGCGCGGGAACTTCGTTTCTGATGCAGGTGCTGCATTGAGCACAACGTCTCTCAGGGATGTCGCGGAGGACGCGCGCCGGAACGCATACGCGCCGTACTCGCATTTTCACGTCGGTGCAGCCCTCCGGAGCAGCGCCGGAAACGTGTATGGCGGGGCGAACGTCGAGAACGCCTCTTTTGGTGTCGGGATCTGCGCCGAGCGCTCGGCGCTCGTCGCGGCAGTCACCGCGGGCGACCGCAAATTTTCTGAATTGGTGCTGGTGAGCGACGCTACGGAGCCGGCTGCGCCGTGTGGCGTGTGCCGGCAGGCGCTGTCGGAATTCGCTCCGGCGCTACGTATAGTGAGCCACGGGATGAACGGGCAGACCGCCGAATGGTCGCTCGCGGATCTTCTTCCGCACCAGTTCAAGCTGGATGAACCGAACCGATTTACGGAGTGATATTGAAGAGATGGAGCATTAGCCGCGTCGGTGCGGCAGTCGCCGTCGCGACCATGATCGCTCTCGTGGCGACCGCGTGTACGGAGAAACTGGACAGCTCGGCGGGCTGCCCGCTTACGTGTGTCGATCAGTCCGTGCAGATCACGACTGTGACGCTCGACGCGGTCAACGTCGACTCGACAGTGCTCGGCGGACTGGGCAAGGGAACCGAGCCCGAGATGCTGCTTGCCAGTCGCGGTGATACGCTGGATACGCGCGTCATCATCCGGTTCGATACGCTGCCATCGAGAACCGTCACGAGTGCGACCGATACCGGTGTGCCGATCAATTACGCGGACAGCGCGATTCTGCGGATGTACGTTGACAGTGCTGCATTCAAGGTGGGTGTTCCGGTAACGGTTTCCGTGTACGATGTCGATGACACGTCGGCCGTGGATGATACCTCGGCCGCGGCGGTGGCTCCGCTCTTCACGCCGGCACGTCTCATCACATCGACGCAGTTCGCCCCCGGCACCCTCGTGGATTCGATACGAATCCAGCTGCCGACGGCGTTCGTTCTCGCCAAGGCGCAGGCGCGGGCACGATTGCGATTGGGACTGCAGGTCTCTGCGTCAAAGTCGGTGGAATTCCGTGTTTTGTCGGGCGAGTCGGGATTCTCGTCGCGGCTCTCGATGCGCGTTTCGAAGGACACCAGCGTCGCTCCGGTGGTGATGCCGCCGTATTCGCTCACTCCGGTGGACAATGTCTCCATCGCACAGAGCGTTGCCGACTTCACGATCGTGGTGAAGGGAACACCACCGCCGCCGCCGGGAACGCTCACGGTTGGCGGACTGCCGGGTACGCGAGCGTATCTGTCATTCAACATTCCTCCATCGATCTCGGACTCGTCGCTGGTGGTTGCCGCGACGCTCGTTCTCACACAACAGGCGAGTGCGTCTCCCGATCCCACCGACTCCATGGCGATACAGCCATACCTCGTACTGGCCGGTCCAGGTGTAGTCGATCCATCAAAGGCGGCGCAGATCGTGGCGCCCGTCAGCGTGCTGGGATTGTCGCCACTCAGAACGCCTCCGGGCACGTCCGGCGTTCGTGAGGTTCAGATCGGGCCCGCGTTCAAGTACTGGGCAGTGCAGACGGCGGCTCAGCTTCCGCGCGCCATAGTGCTGCAGAGTCTTCAGGAAGATTTCTCCGCACAACAGGCATTCTTCTATTCATCGTCGGCGGATCCGACGTTGAGGCCGAAGCTTCGCATCAGCTACACACCTCGTGCCCGGATTGGCGTTCCATGAGTAACAGATTCTTGATTGCCGTGGTTGCCGCCACCGCTCTGACGGCTTCCACGCTCCACGGTCAGGGATCGCTAAGCTCTCAGGGCCTGGGCTACCCGCCGGGTGAGCTCAGCACGCGCGCGCTTGGCACCGCCGGCGCGCTCGGCGAGATAGACACGCGGTCCCCGATCAATCCTGCCGCGCTCGCCATTCGGACTGCGGCGCAGGTGTACGCGCAGTACGATCCCGAGTTCAGGACGATTACGACGAATGGGCAGTCATCGTCGACGACGCTGGCGCGAATGCCGAACATCGGCGGTGTGCTTCCGTTGAACGGGCATTTCGTGCTCGGCATCTCCGCATCCACGTTCCTCGACCGCACGTGGGAAACGTCGCGTGCCCGGTCGCAGATTTTTGGCAACGACACGGTCGCATTCAACGAGACGCTGAAGAGCGAGGGAGCGATCACCGACGTACGGCTCGCACTGGCGTACGCCGTCAACGCGCGCCTGCGATTCGGCGTCGGCGTGCACACGTTCCCGGGTTCGATGCGTCTCACTTCCAACGAAATATTCCCGGATACGACCAAGTTTCAGAACATCACCCAGCTGAACCAGGTGAGTTTTTCGGGGAAGGCAGTATCAGTCGGAATGGAAGCCGCGCCGCTGCCGACGCTCAGCATCGCTCTCAGCGGACGGAAGGGTGGGACGGCAAAGATGTTCGCTAACGATTCACTGCTTACCACAGGCACCATACCAACGCGGTACTCGGGCTCGCTCGCGTTTACCGGAATTCCGGGAACGATGGTCGTGGCCCGCGCATCGCACGAGACGTGGAGTCAGCTCGGTGATCTGAGTTATGCGCACACGGTCGCTGTCGACGCGAATGACGTGAGCCTGGGCGTCGAGTCCAGCGGTCCGCGTCTCGGGGGCGGGTTCCCGCTCCTCATGCGGCTCGGCGTGCGGCGGAGAACGCTTCCGTTCGCGGTTGGAACGTCGGCAATCCAGGAGACATCGTTCGGCGGCGGCATCGGAATCCCGATTGCATACGACCACGTGACGCTGGACATGGCGCTGCTGCACGAGTCACGCACTGGAGTCACGGGCGTGAGCGAGCGTGGCTACAACCTCAGCTTCGGGCTGCAGGTGCATCCGTAAACGACGAATGGATACCGAGCAGGAGC
>DATNCZ010000372.1:0-7174 GCA_035553335.1 Gemmatimonadaceae bacterium | reverse complement strand
CGCAACGCGCGCAGGATCTGAACAACCAGATGCAGCAGCGCCAGGCAGATCTGGCACGGCCGCTCATGGATCAGGTGTCGCAGGTGCTCGATCAGGTTCGCTCGCAGGGCGGCTACAGCATGATCTTTGACGTCGGGGCTCAGGGCAGTGCACTGGTTTCGGCAGACAAGTCGCTCGATCTCACCGATGTGGTTCTCGCAAAGCTCAAGGCGCTTGGTCCGCCTAAGACAGGGGCGACGCCAGCGACTACGACGTCTGCGAAGCCACTCGGACCAGCACAGAAGCCGGCGGGCGTGACGCGTCCAAAGCCGTGATGACGCGATGGCGCTGACTGCACGGGAAATCGCGCAGCTCGTCGGTGGCGAGCTGCGCGGTGACCCGGAGTCTGCGGTGGATGGCGTGGCTGCGCTCGACAGGGCGGGGCCACGCCACGCTACTTTTCTGGCCTCGGCTCGCTACTCGGAGCAACTGGCGGAATGTCACGCCGGGATTGTGCTCGTTGCCCGCGAACTGGCAGACGCAACGTGCGGCGCGCCGAGCAGAATCGTCGTCGAGAGGCCGCACGAGGCGCTGCAGACAATACTTCCACTGCTGTACGACCTTGCGCCAGCGGAGCCGTGGATCGCACCTACCGCGCGGATTGGGCACGGCGTGCAACTTGGCGCCGGCGTCCGCATCGAAGACTACGTAGTGCTGGGCGACGGGGTGAAGATCGGCGATGGCACGCGGCTGTACCCGCACGTGACGGTATACAGCGGCGGCGAAATCGGTGCGCGGTGCGCGATCCATTCTGGCGTGCGTATCGCGAGTGACGGCTTTGGGTATGTGTTCCGAAACGGCCGGCACGAAAAGATTCCGCACGTGGGACGCTGCATAATTGGCGACGACGTGGAGATCGGTGCGAATACGACGATCGATCGCGGCAGCATCGACGACACTGTAATCGGGGCCGGCACGCGCATCGACAATCTCGTGCAGATCGGACACAACGTGCGAATCGGATCGTTGTGCCTGCTGATGGCGCAGGTCGGCGTTGCGGGCTCGGCGCACATCGGCAACGGAGTCATCATCGCGGGGCAGGCCGGGATCGGTGGCCACGTGACGATCGGCGACGGTGCGCGCATCGCCGGACAGGCGGGCGTATTCGGCGACGTTCCGGCCGGCGAATCGTGGTCCGGCTATCCCGCGCGACCGCATCGCGAATCATTGCGCGCGACTGGCGCGCTGTTCAAACTGACTGGTATAATCAGGAAATTGGAGAAGCTCGTCGACGACAAGGCGCCCGCATGACGCGGCGCACGGTATCAGCACCGGCGAGGATCGCAGGGGTGGGGTTGCATCTGGGTCAGCCTTGCGAGCTCACGTTCCGACCTGCCGCCGCTGGAGAAGGAATCAGGTTCCGGCGCGTCGATCTTGCAGACAAACCGGTGATTCCGGCCCGGGTGGATCAGGTTACGGCGACCGAGCGACGGACGCAGCTCGGGAGCGGCGCGGCTGCGATCCACACGGTCGAGCACGTTCTCTCTGCGGTGGCCGCTCTCGAGATCGACGATCTCATGATCGACATGAGCGGGCCCGAGCCGCCGATCCTCGATGGCAGCGCCGCTCCATTCTACGATGCATTGATCGGGGTGGGGATCGAGGAGCTTCCGGGCGAGCCGGAATATCTCACGCTGACGGAGCCGCTTCGGGTAATCGACGGGAACTCTGTGTACGAGGCGCATCCCGCGAACGAGCTTTTGCTGGACGTCACGATCGAGTTTCCGCATCCAGTTATCGGACGCCAGTCGGCTCGCTATGTTGTTGGGCGGGAGAGCTATCGCGATCAGATGGCCGCGGCGCGGACGTTCGGCTTTCTCAACGAAGTCGAAGATCTGCGCGCGAAGGGTCTGATACAGGGCGCATCCACCGACAATGCAGTAGTTCTCGACGACACTGGCGTCGTCGCGAACGTGTTGCGCTGGGACGACGAGTTTCTGCGCCACAAGGCGCTGGACTGTGTGGGTGATCTCGCGCTGGTCGGCTCGCGTGTGAAGGCGCGAATCGTCGCGGTGCGGCCGAGTCATCGGGGTACGGTGACGCTGGTTCGGGAAATGGTGCGCGCGGGAAGGCGTTCCAGATCAACAGAGCAAGGAGCGAAGAGCATGGCTGGCACGATGTCGATCGAAGAGATCATGAAGGTCCTTCCGCACCGGTATCCGTTTCTCCTCATCGATCGAATACTTGAGATCGAGGGGAAGCAGCGAATCGTCGGGATGAAGAACGTCACGATCAACGAGCCATTTTTTCAGGGACACTTTCCCGGCCATCCGATCATGCCGGGTGTGCTGATAATAGAGGCGATGGCTCAGGTCGGCGGAATGTTGCTGATGGGCGGACTCGAGGAGACCGAGCAGAAGGTCGTGTACTTCATGTCGCTCGACAACGTTCGCTTCAGGAAGCCGGTCAGGCCGGGCGATCAGATTCGCTTCGAGCTGGACGTGATCCAGATCCGCGGTGCCGTGTGCAAGATGCGCGGCGTTGCGAAGGTCGATGGCGAGCTGGTCGCCGAGGCGGAGATGGCTGCGATGGTGCGCGATAGATGACGGCAAAAATTCATCCCAGCGCGATAGTTTCGCCCTCCGCGGAACTCGGAGACGGCGTCGAGATCGGACCGTTCGCAATCGTTGGCGAGGACTGTGTGGTCGGCGACGGCTGCGTGATATCGGCGCGCGCCAGCCTCGAGCGCTACGTGATACTTGGCAAGAACGTGAAGATCGGAGTCGGGACCGTTCTCGGCAGCGACCCGCAGGATCTCAAGTTCAAGGGTGAGCGGACGACAGTCGAGATCGGCGACAATACGGTTGTGCGCGAGTACAGCACGATCAATCGCGGAACGTCGCAGTCGTTCAAGACGAGCGTCGGTCCGAACAGCTTCGTGATGTCGTATGTGCATCTGGCGCACGACTGTCATATCGGCGAGGGCGTCGTTCTCGCGAACATGGTCCAGCTTGCGGGTCACGTGACGGTGGAGGATCGCGTGATCCTTTCGGGTGTGACGGCGGTTCACCAGTTCACGCGAATCGGGCGCAACGCGATAGTTGGCGGCTGCTCGCGTGTGTCCAAGGACGTGCCGCCGTTCGTCAAGGCAGTCGGCAATCCGATGAAGCTGTATGGCCTGAATTCGGTCGGCCTGCGCCGGAACGGCTTCTCGGCGGAAACGATTCTCGAGTTGAAGCGCGCATACAGGCTGTTATTTCGATCGGAGCTCAATCTCGCGCAGGCGGTCGAGCGCGTCATGGCGGAGGTGGAGCAGATTCCCGAAGTGATACAGCTGGTGCAGTTCGTGGAATCGAGCCAGCGCGGGGTCGCGATTTGAAGCCACTGCGAATTGGTGTGGTCGGAGCCGGCGCGCTCGGCTACCATCATGTTCGATTGTTGCGTCAGATGCCCGAGTTCCGGTTGTCGGGATTCGTGGAGGAGCGACCGGAGCGCGCCGCGCAGGTGTCATCCGAACTGGAGGTTCCGAGTTACAGCGATCTGGAGACTCTGCTCGACGACGTCGACGCGGTGACGATCGTCGTTCCGACACCGCGGCATTTCGCGGTCGCGAGCAAGGCGCTGGAGCGCGGCAAGCACGTGCTGATCGAGAAGCCGATCACGGCGACCGTCGAGGAAGCAGACGCGCTGCTTGAAATCGCGCAGCGGACGGGTGCGATCGTGCAGACAGGACACGTGGAACGATTCAATCGTGCGATACGTGCTGCGCTGCCCTACGTGAACAATCCGCGGTTCATCGAGAGCGACCGCCTGGCGCCGTTCAACATTCGGGGCTCGGACGTCGCGGTCGTGCTCGATCTGATGATTCACGACATCGATCTGATTCTGACGCTGGTCAATTCGCATGCGGGAAACATCGCCGCGGTGGGAATACCCGTGCTCACGCAGACGGTGGACATTGCGAATGCACGCATCACGTTCGACTCCGGCGCTGTGGCCAACATCACGGCGAGCCGCATCTCGCGGGAGCGATTCCGCAAGGTGCGAATCTTCCAGCCGAGTGGTTATCTCTCGCTCGATCTCGGAGCGGGCAATGGTGAATTCTTTCGATTGAAGAAGGCTGGCGATCTGCACGCGCTCGTCGCGAGCGGGACGACGCCGGATCTCGCGGACTTCGTCGAACGCATCGCACTGGAGGCGCCGGAAGGGGAGCCGCTCAAGCTCGAGTTCGAGAGCTTCGCAGCGGTACTCAACGGCAGCGCACCTCTGGTGGTGAGTGGTGCCGCGGGTCGTCGGGCGCTGGAAGTCGCGCTGCGGATCGTGGGCGACATCGAGCGCAACGCCCCGTCTATAGGTGCGTGAAGTCCTTTTCGTCGCCGGAGAGGCGTCCGGCGACATGCACGCGGGCAGCGTTGCGGCGCGGCTGCGAGAGATCCGTCCCGATCTGGCGACCGCGGGCGTTGGTGGCGCACACATGCGCGCGAGCGGCGTCGAGATAACGCGGGATTACGCCGAGCTCGCCGTGATGGGGTTCGTCGAGGTCGTAAGGCACATACCGAAGCACGCCGCGCTGCTGCGTCAGCTTCGAGCGCGCCTGGCCACGGGAAATGTCGCCGTAGTCGTGCTGATCGATTATCCCGGGTTCAACATGAAGGTTGCAGCAGCGGCGCGTGAGGCGGATGTGCCCGTGCTGTACTATGTCACGCCACAGGTATGGGCGTGGGGTGCGGGACGGCTACCGAAGCTCGCGAGGCTCGTGACAAAGGCCGCCGTGATCCTTCCCTTCGAAGCCCCGCTGCTCGCGGGCTACGGAATCGACACGACGTTCGTGGGTCACCCGCTGCTGGATCGCGCGCAGAATCTGCCTACGCGCGCGCAAGCTCGCGAGCGGCTCGGAATCGGTCCGGACGAGAAGGTGCTCGCGTTGTTTCCGGGTAGTCGGGAACAGGAGATTGCGCGTCACTTTGCTCCATTCATGGAGAGCGGACGCGAACTCGCGCGCCGGCACCCGGGCCTTCGCGTCATCGTCCACGGTGCGCCGACGGTGAATCTGGATGCGCTCGAGTGTCCATTCGAAATCGTGCGCGGCGCGTCGTTCGACGTGTTCCGTGCTGCTGACGTAGCGCTCTGCAAGAGCGGTACGACGACGCTCGAGGCGGCGATCGCGCAGTGCCCGATGGCTGTGGCGTATCGCACGGGCGGGCTTTCGTATGCAATTGCGCGGCGTGTGGTCAAGATACCGTACATCGGGCTTGTCAACGTCGTCGCGGGACGTGAAGTTGCGCGCGAGTTCGTGCAGGGAGCGTTGCAGCCGATGGCGGTGGCGACGGAACTCGGACGATTGCTGGATGACGCAGCGTACCGCGAGGTGCAGCGTGAGGGACTGATCGAAGTCCGAAACCAGCTGGGTACACCCGGTGCTGCCCGTCGCGTGGCGGAGATGGTCTCGGGGCTCGCGGGATGAGTGAGCCCGCGCCCGAGCGGAGTCGGCTGACCGGACTTCAGCGGCTGGCTGTGGCGCTCGGCCCCGCGTTGCTGCGCATGCTGTACTGGACGTGGCGGGTGAACGAAGTGAACGACGCTGGCTGGCGTGCGCTGCGCTCGCAGGGTCGTCCGTTCGTGTTCGCACTGTGGCACGGCCAGCTGCTACCGTTGACAGTGCAGCACAGGTCCCAGGGGATAAAGGTATTGATCAGCGAGCATCGCGACGGTGAGTTGATCGCGCGGATCACTGCGAGTCTGGGATTCGGGTCCATACGTGGATCGACGACGCGCGGTGCAACTCGCGCATTGCTCGCGATGTGCGACGCGCTGACTACAGGTAGCGAGGTAGCGGTTACGCCGGACGGCCCGCGCGGGCCAGCGCGGAAGTTCGCCAGCGGAGCGGTCGTCGCCGCGCAGCGTGCGGGCGCACCGATAGTCACTGTCGGAGTGGCGGCATCCCGCGCATGGCATCTGCGCAGCTGGGACCGGTTCATGATTCCGAAGCCGTTCGCCCGCCTCACTTTCGTGTACGGCGATCCCACATACGTGAATGCGAACGACTCGCGCGGCGCGGCGATGCAGGGTGAGACGTTCGAGGCGTCTCTCAATGACGTGGTCGCGACAGCGCAGGCGCTCGATCAGGAACGTCGATGACCGTCGACGAGCTATGGTACGGAAGGTCATCTCGCGCGCAACTGGGGCGCGCGGCCGTGACGCCGCTGTCATGGCTCTATGGCGCCGCAGTCGCAACGAGGAACGCGTTGTATGACAGCGGTGCATTGCCCGTGCACCCGGCATCGATTCCGATCATCAGTGTTGGGAATGTCACCGTGGGCGGCACTGGCAAGACGCCGTTCAGCGCCTATCTCGTTGGCGAGCTGATCTCTGCTGGGCACCGTCCCGCGGTCGTGATGCGTGGGTATGGTGATGACGAGCTGCATCTCCATGGGCGAATGAATCCCGGAGTTGCGGTGATTACGGGGGCCGACCGTGTCGCCGGAATCCGCGCCGCTGCCGCGGGCGGCGCTGACGTCGTCGTACTGGACGACGGCTTTCAGCACCGCAGGGCGTCGCGCGATCTCGATATAGTGCTCGTGAGCGCCGAGAGCTGGCGCAATGACCTGCGATTACTTCCTGCGGGACCGTTGCGCGAGTCGTTGCGCTCGCTGGATCGCGCGGACTTGATCGTAGTCACGCAGAAGAGCGCGACGAACGAGCAGGCAAAAGACGTGATGCGTGCTATTCGAGCCGAGCATCCCGGGGCCGAGTTCGCAATAGCAGCGCTGCAACCGGACGCGCTGGTCCGTGCGTCGGATGAGCGGTCAATGGTACTCGACGAGCTTCGCGGCACGCGAGTGCTGGCGGTGGCTGGAATCGGTGATCCGGCCAGCTTCTTCGCGCAACTGCGGAAACTCGGCGCCGATGTGACGGAGCTGCGTTTTCGCGACCATCACGATTACATCGCTTCCGACGCTGCGCGGATCGTGAGCGAATCGCGAGGTCACAAATATGTTGTCACGACGGAAAAGGACGCCGTGAAGCTGACGAGGGTCTGGCCTGCGAACGGAGTGGAGCTTTGGTATCTTTCACAGGCTGTGCGCCTGACGGAGGGACACTCTCTCGTCGCGTCAGCTCTCGCGAATTTATTCAAACGAGCCACTTCAATCGCTGAATAATGGCCACCGATCACCGTCTTTCGACTCATAAAATC
>DATNCZ010000371.1:0-7634 GCA_035553335.1 Gemmatimonadaceae bacterium | reverse complement strand
GCGCAAAACCCGTCACCTCGCGTCCGCGATGGATCGGCACCCTCAGTTCATCCACCCAGCCGGCGAGGATGCGTTCGATGTGGTTCTGCCACAGTCCGAGCCCATACGGATGCCGCGTTGGAAAGTCGCTGATGTCCAGCTTGACCGACGCGAACGCTCCGACCTGCGCGATCTGTCCTTCCGAAAGAAACCGATCCGCAATGCCACGCTGATCGAGCACCTCGATCGTGCGCGACTGCAGACCTCCCGCGCGCGAACCGGCGAGCTCCTGGCTTGCGCGCCGCTCGACGATCGCGACGTCGACGCCACCCAACGCAAGCTCGCCCGCCAGCATCAGTCCAGTCGGGCCGGCACCGGCAATCACCACCGCATGTTCAGTCATATTGCATCTCGCTTTCCGTAGATCGAGTTCTAATTTCGGTCAGCGAATTTGCGACGAGGCCCCGGGCTTGCCGCAAGCCCCGGGGTGTTATATATGTTGAACATGGCGCGAAGCACCGCGCCGTTTCAGCGCCAGTCGGGCTGGTAGTAATCCGCAGTTGCGCCCGCCGCGGTCCGGAACCGCAACAGCACGTTCGCGCCGTCCGTGATGCGTATCACACGCATGGCGACGTCACTCGATGCGTGGTCGCGACCCACGATGTACGTTCCGTCTGGCGACCATGCGAGGCCCGGGCTGAGAACAAAAGTGCCCAACGCGCGGCGCCCGGTTCCGTCTGCGTTCATGATCACCGCAGCGCCATCGATGCCGTTGACTACGCGCGGGTTCGGTACCAGGTACGCCACCTGATCATCCCTTGAAGACCAGCGAGGCACGCTGGCAATGGACTCGAGCACAGTCGTCACGCCGGTCGCGACATCGAGAACTCGCAGCTCGAACGGCGGCGCCGATGGATTCGAAGCGTCCGAGCCGACATAAGCGACGCGGGTTCCGTCGTGCGAGATGTCAGCGGCGCCGTATTGCGCACCCAATCCCGGAAGCGCAACCACACAGGTAAGCGAATTGTCAGCAGCGACGCGAAAGAGCGCAAACCCTGCACACGGCGCGCCCGCAACTGTGCTTCCTACGACGAGCAGCGTTCCGTCAGCAAGTTGACGCGTCGCTATGACTGTAGCGAATCCGACATCGGGCCCGAGATCCCGCCGCGGCGACCCGCTCGTGTCAACCACTATCACACTGTTCGGCACACCACCGGTGCGCGTTGAGCCGTCATGCACCGTGATGAGTTTTCGCGTCGCATCGAAGCGCGGGAACGCACCAAGATCGCTCGCGACAGCGGTAAGGACCGTTTTCGTCGCGCTACCGTCGAGATTCACGAGACGCACCGCACTCTCGTCGGATGACCATACGACCAGCCGTCCGGATGGCACTACCCGCACTGTTGTCGAGTCAACGGCGGATGTGAGAGCGTGCATGATCACCCACTGCGTGCCAATGTCACGGGCCGTCACAACGCCCGTGGTGGCGTCGAACGTGAGCGAGTTGCCTGAGCCCACTGTTACGACGGCAGGCTCCGGACGGTGATTGCCATACCGGTCGACGACGGTCGCGCCGAGCTTCGCCGTGGCGCCAATCGTAAGTGCGGTATCCGCAATCAGCGCGTGTACGCCAGCAGGTGCTCCCGGCAGGACAGTGAATATGGCGGAATCCTCGAGTGCCAATTCCGGGACCGTCACCCGCACCACCGCTCGGCCGGCAACGCGCCCCAGCCGCACAACTGCCCTCGCATGCCCCTGCGCGTCCGTGGTATCGACTACAAACTGCAACGCGAGGCCCGCCAGTCCGCAGGTCTGCACACTGAGTGGACACACGAATATGGCCGCGTCCTTCCGGCGCGTCGTGTCAGCAGGTGGTTGCGCCTCGAACCGAACGACGGCACCAGTCGCAAGCTGTCCGCCGGGACCTCGCACCTCGACGACGAGCGCCTGTAAAGGCTGGGCGTCGATCGTATCGGTCACGCCAGCACCGAGCACTGCATGCACGCCAGGCGCATTGGAGCTGGACTGATTCTGACCAGGACCTGTGGGTGCGTCACCGCCTCCGCCACCGCAGGCCGCAACTAGAAGTGCAAGGCACGCGGATTTGAAGAGCTGCTGCTTCCCTGCTCTGCCGTACACGGTATGCTCCTCTCGAAGACGAGCGCGGTGACGACACTGCGCCGGTGCGCCCATATTAGTGCACACTGGCTGCACTGTCCAGATTCACACAGTGACATCTTCTTCAAGCACGTCGATGCGATCCGTGCGAACTTGTAGCGTGAGACTTTTTGTCCCTTTGCGAGTGCGACCCGCAGCCTGGATCATTTTCGCGTCGTCGATCGGTGCTTCTCAGATCACGGCGCAGGTGCCGGCGCACGCGCGCGCATCAAATGCCTTGGTGAATGTTGCGATTGGAGGAGTTACCGGCGCACTCTCGGCAACAGTGCGTCACACGTCGGTATGGACTGGCTTGCGACGCGGCGCGGTTGGCGGACTCGTCATCGCTGCTGGCAAACAGGTTGTCGACTTTCGATTTCAGAGCGCGGGATTCGTAGGACGAGAGCTCTCCGGCGTGGGAATTTCGCTCGTTGCTGCTGGTGGTGATTCAGCGGTCAGGTATCTGCTTCCAGTTGGCCCCGCGACGATTGTAATCCTGCCCGACCGGCACGTCGATTGGCGGCTGAACGTCACCGAAACCATATCGACCATCGGCCTGATGATTTCTCCCAATACGCGTCTGGACCTTTCCCGATCGCTGCAGGCGGGCGCACCGGTTTATCGCGACAGGCGTTGGCATTTTGGCGAGGCGGGCAAAGTCGAGCTCGCTGGCGCAGAGGGACTCGGGACGATCCGGCTTGCACCAGATGCACTCGGGCCAAGCCGGCGTCTGCGCGCTGGCGTACTCGCTCACGAAACGATTCACGTTCTGCAGGAGGACTTCGCCAATGACGCGATAGGTCTGCCGATCGAGCGCGGACTGCTGCAGCAGACTGAGCTTGGTCGTCGCTTTGCACGCCATCTGGACGTTGGCCTGCTCGTCCCGGCGCTTGCCCAGCTGATCGCCCCTCAAATTGCGTACAGACATCAACCGTGGGAGCAGGAAGCGTACGCGCTCACGGGAAGGAAGATGCCCCCGTGAGCCAGCCTGCTCTGATATCGTGAAGTCGATCCGCTAACCGGCGCTTTCTGCCTGCCTGGACGGACACCGCACCGATCCGTATGAGCAGTAAACGCAGCAGTCGCCCTTCCTGGGACGAAGCACCCTCCCACAGCCTGCGCACTCGTGGAAAATGACGCAGGCGTCGGTCGGCATCTCCAGCGTTTCGGTGCGGCCGCATTCAGGACAGGTAAGTACTGTTGTCGTCTGCATGGTGCTGCCGGATTGTGAGCTGTACTTTTGGTGCCGTAACGACTCGATGAGTCGTTCTCCATTCACAAACCTATCCGGACCCTGAATTTCATGCCCACGCTGCGCCACGTCGCTCATGCAACTCGGTCGCTGACCCTGGCAACTTCTGTCGCGCTGGTGCTGTCGTTAGTCTCGGCTATCGCAGCAGCGCCCATCCTTGCCCAGTCGATTGTGCCAACCGGACAACCCGTTGGCGGAATCTCCTGCGACGCGCAGGAAGGACAACGGATCCACATACATCAGCATCTGCTGATCCTCGACCATGGCAAGTCGGTCGAGATACCACCGAATGTCGGGCAGCCGGCAGGGAAGCCGTGCATCTACTGGCTACACACGCACACGCCGGACGGAGTCATTCACATCGAGGCTCCGAAAGACCGTTCCTTCACGCTCGCTGATTTCTTCGCCGTGTGGGGACAGCCGCTGAACCGTAGCGTCGCTGCCACCGCTCATGCGAGGAAGGGGGAATCGCTCCGAGTATGGGTCGATGGCAAGCCGTTCGTGGGAGATCCGGGCAGCATCCCGCTCCTGGCTCATGCCGACATCGTGATCGAGGCTGGCCCTCCCTTCCCCAAGCCGCCCAGGTTCACGGCGTGGGACGGACTGTAGGCGAACCACGCCGTCGATGCGAGTTGGCGCGTGAAGGCTCGTGGAACGCACCACCGATTGGCAACGAGCATCTGCCTGGCTTCGCTGACGATGTTTGCGCCGGCTCGTGTATCCGCCCAGAGCGCCGCGATCGATCCGCACGCCGCGCAGCCGGAGCGGCCTACTGTGGCGACGCATGCGTACACGGTCGCACCGGGATATCTCGAAGTTGAAGTTGGCGCGCAGGACATGCAACCCAGATCGAGCTCGCAATTTTCCATTCCGGCAGTAGTCAAGGTCGGTATCGTTCCGCGCCTGCAACTGGAACTGCAGGGCGGTTACGCGCGCAGTACCACACAGGGACCGCCGCGTACCAGCGATGCAGGTGCGAGCGACATCGCGATGGCACTCAAGCAACGTGTGCTGGATGCAGCGCCTCTCCTGCATGATTTTTCGGTGCAGGGAGCAGTCAAGTTCGCAACCGGATCGCACGGAATCGGTACCGGGACGACTGATGTGTCGCTGCTCGCTATTTCGAGCCGCCCGATCGGTAGCGGAGAGCTGGATCTGAATGCAGGTTACACGCGTCGCTCGGGCAACGGATCCACTGCTCCCGTCAATGCCACGCTCCTTACCGCATCCTTCGGAACACTGATTCGCGATGCGCTGGGCGCTGTGGTCGAGCTCTTTACATATCCGGGGACCAGCGGAGCTTCAGGCGCGCCGCCGCAAATTGGCGTCCTCGCGGGTCCAACACTGCAAGTCCGGCCGTGGTTGGTGTTCGATGCCGGAGTGATCCTGAACGCGCAGCACATGGGCGGCAATTCTGCTTATGCGGGACTCACGTACAATGTCGGCCGGATTCCCGGCTTTCCGACGTCACGTCCCTGATACCCGCGTCGTCGACGCCACCGGCATTGCGAACGTCGAGCTAACTCGAAGGCGCAAGAACACGAAGTAGCGGGTGGCCGCCAATGTCCTGGAGCGGCAGGTACAGGCGGTGCGTGCGTGAATCGAGTCCAACTGTATGCGCGTGTGGCGCGCGGTACTCGCCGGCCGGACGGAGCGTCGTTCCGTCTGCCCAGAACGCCGACAGGACACCACCTTCCGACGCGACATACAATCGGCGCCACTCTGCATCCCAGGCGAGTACATCGGGACCGTCGCCAACGTCGTGCGTTCCGATGACGCTCATGGTGGTGAGGTCCAGCACCAGCAGCTTTGCATTTCCCTCGCACGACATGAAAAGCAACCGACCGGGTTCGTCGATCGCGAACCCGTGAGGATGTTCGGAGCCAGGCAGGTCATACCGGCCCACGATCTTCTCGCTCAGAGGATCGATGGCCACGAGTTGATTCCTCGTCTGCACCGCGACCAGCACGCAGTGCGAGACCGAATCGTAATGCGTGTTGCCGGCCTCGCCGCCGAGTGCGATCGTAGCGAGCTTCCTGCCGGTGGCCACGTCGATCACGACGTCTGCACTACCCGATTCGTCGGATACGAACAGCCTTCCCGTGTTTTCATCGTACGCAATCCCATCGGGAAACTGAATGCCGCCAATTCGCTGAACGAGCTTGAGAGTCCGATCATCCACTCCCGCAACCTCATGAGCGCCAGCGGCCGATATGTACACCATGTGCCGGGATGGAATGGCCAGAACACCAGTTGCACGAGGTACTGCGGGGATTCGCCCGGTGATACGGCCGCTGTCTGTCGAAAAGACCAGCGTCTCTCCAGCGTTCATGTGGTTCATGTACAACTTGTGAGCGATCGGATCGAAGCTCTGATAGTCGAACCGGTTGGCCGGTCCCGGAAGCGGCAATTCCGTGACGAGGCGGAGGCCGGTACTCGCCGGCGCGCGCGTCGACGGAAGTACGCGATGATAACCTTCCGGCGTGAGTGACGTCTGTGTTGCTGCACATGACACCGGCTTGTCCGGCAACGCATGGCGCGGGGTGCTCGTCGAAACGAGCGCCAGAATTGCGCCGACGACCGGAATCACCGACTGTCTGATCAACGCCTGAATCGCCACAACCCCTCTATGATTTGGTTAGAGAATCTTCGCCCGTCTTGTTGCCGCGCCATTGTTGCCAGTGCAACCGAGGTTACTTCGCTTTCGCCGTCGTATCAGCCAGCATTGCCGCTGACGCCTTGAGCGTGCCATCCGGCTGTCGTGTCGCCAGGACGATGACCCTCGATCCCGGTGCAAGTTTGGCCTGCGACGGTGCGATTGCAGTGACGGAGACGTTCGGAGGCACAGTGATCGTCTGAGTACCACCCTTGTATTGTACGATGAGCTTTCCGCCCGACTGCGCGCTGATGCTGCCGTTGGTCATGCGTGGTGCGGTGACCGTACCGTTGGTCATCGTGCTCCTGTTGGCACCAGACGCACCGGCTTGCTGCGTCATGAGATAGCTGCCCTCGCCAGTTCCGCGCAGCTTGTCGGGAAAGATATGAATCTCGGTTGCACGCTGAGATCCGTCGGGTTGCGCTACCGACGTAACGCCCACGAACGTGTCTTCCTTCACATCGGACAGCTTTGCCGGCACGCGAGCGTACACATCCAGCGGAGCCGCGATCGCGACTCGCACGGGCCCGCTGTCCGAGGATACCGTGAGCATGCTGTCGGTGACGCTGGCTATCGTGCCGCGAACGGGCGAAAGGTTCGATGACGCAGTGGGCTGCGGCGCCATCGCGCTGGAGTCCGATCGCGTTCCGGATGTGTCCCCTGAGGAAGACGTTTCGCCTTTGGAGCAGCCCAGAACGGCGCCGGCCGCGAGGACCAGGAGAGTGGTGGCGGCCGACTGCCGCACGATGCCGAAGCTGAAGCTGAAGCTCTCCGGTCCGACATGAATAGTTGTTGCACGCATGTTGCACCTTACAGTGTATGGGATTCGACGGTCGCAGATGGGGATGGAATCTGCAAGTGACACGCATACGTCGGACCGTCACGTGACCGGTCCATCCCGGTGCGCCATACCGCCCGGCATGTTCCCCCAACACCTCCGGCTGTCAATTATCGTCCGATCACGCGATGGATTGCAAACCAGCCCGAGCGACAGCTGACGGTCCGTGGCTCGAGGCTTAAATTTCGCATCATGACTGGCCGCGTCGTTCGAGTCCTGCTGAGCGTTCTCCTGATCCCTCTGTTGACGGGGATCGGCTTGGCGCCGTGCGCGGCAATGGGACAGTCGGCATCCATGTCCGGCGCCGCGGCTCGCGCCGAGCCCTCCACGTCACAACACCGCTCGCGTCACGCCGACGACGATCCGACAAAAGCTCCACCCGGTCAGCACAACCACTCCCCTTGCGATAGCTCCACGGGGATGAACTGCTGTCCCGTGATTACGGGATGCAGCGCGATAGCGCTCCCATCGACGGTCGTGGCACCGCAACCGGCACCAGCACTCGTGGCATCGGTCCATGCCGAGTACAACGAGCTGCCGATCGCAATGGCAGTCGCGCCAGAACCGCCCCCTCCCAAAGCGTAGGCCTCTGCCGCGATCCGCGGCGTTCAGAGTCACGCACTGTACGCGAAGACTCCCCGGTGTCACGGCTGACACCGATGACAAATTCCATTGATCGTCGCAGGCAACAGCGCCACGACGATTGCTTCCGGATTTATAGATGTCGCTTTCATTGCGTTCCCACGCATGCA
>DATNCZ010000370.1:0-19833 GCA_035553335.1 Gemmatimonadaceae bacterium | reverse complement strand
CTCGCCGATATCGCAGTCGTCCGCCGTGGCCGCGTCCGCCGCGCCAAGCTGTTCTATCTCCGGGCACTAACGGGCAAGGCCACGCGCATCAAGGAGCGCAAGGCAAAGCCAGCGACGGCACAGGCCGCCAACGCCTGATGCGGTGGGGCCCTGTGGAGCGTGAACTGCGCTCCGCCGGTGGGCTCCTTCTGGCTGGAGTTGACGAAGTCGGACGGGGCCCCCTTGCGGGCCCCGTTGTCGCATGTGCCGTAGTGATGGACCCCGACGCCGCCACCATAAACGGAGTCGCGGACTCCAAAACCGTAGGCGCGGCCGAGCGCCGCGAGCTGGCGGTGAAGATCCTGGATCGTGCGATCTGTGTAGGACTGGGCGCTGCGTCGGTTCGCGAGATCGACAGACTCAACATCTACCACGCGAGCACCCTCGCCATCCGGCGGGCGATCGGGAAGCTTCGCGTCGTCCCGAATCATGTGCTGATCGACGGCAATCCCATTCGGGCGCTCGAGCTGGAGCATCGCGGCATCGTGGGTGGCGACGCGACCTGCTACAGCATCGCGTGCGCATCGATCGTCGCCAAAGTCACCCGCGACCGATTGATGGTCTCCCTCGCGCGGCGATATCCAGCGTATCTTTGGGAGCACAACGTTGGTTACAGCACCAGCGCACATCTGTCGGCTCTCAATTCCGCGGGACCGACCGTCCATCATCGCAAGAGCTTCGGTCCAGTCGCACAGTGTCAGTTTCAACTCCGGTAATAGGCGTCATCATGGGGTCGCAGTCGGACTGGGAGACGATGTCCCACGCCGCGACCACCCTGGAGCAGCTCGGCGTTCCGTTCGAGACGCGTGTCGTAAGCGCTCATCGAACGCCGGACTTGCTGTTCGAGTACGCATCGACCGCGGCGGAGAGAGGACTGGAAGTGATCATCGCGGGCGCTGGCGGTGCAGCGCATCTCCCTGGCATGTGCGCGTCGAAAACGTTGTTGCCGGTGCTCGGCGTTCCTGTCGAGTCCAAGGCGTTGCACGGGATGGACTCGCTCCTGTCCATAGTACAGATGCCGGCTGGAGTTCCGGTTGGCGCGCTTGCGATCGGGCGCGCGGGAGCGATCAATGCTGCGCTGCTCGCGTCTGCAATCGTCGCGAACAGGCACCCCGAGTTTCGCGATGCGCTAAGTCGGTTCCGTTCGGAACAGACGAGGAAGGTGCTGGATTCCCCTGAACCGCGAGGGGCCGCCTGATGTACTGGATGGTGCGGCGTCTCCTGCGCTGGTTGGTCGGCTGGCTCATTCCGTGACCGGACCGTCGCAACGCGATGGCACAACCATGCGGGTCGGAATACTCGGCGCTGGCCAGTTGGGGCAGATGCTGGCGCTGGCCGGAATCCCGCTTGGGATGCGCTTCGACTTTTTCTCGCCAACGCCGAGCGCGTCAGCCGCGGCCGTCGGCAACGTGATCATCGGCGAGTACGATGATATCGCCGCGCTGCGCGAGTTTGCGCGAAATGTGGACGTGGTCACGTACGAGTTCGAGAATGTTTCGTCGGACGCCGTCGCGGAGATCGAGCAGATGTGTCCCGTGTGGCCACCGCGCTCTGCACTCGTGACTTCTCAGGACCGCGGATTCGAGAAGCAGGAGTTCGCGCGGCTCGGAATCCCGATTGCGCCGTACCGGCTCATCGACTCGCTCGCCGATCTGGAAAGTGCCATCCGCGACGTGGGAGTGCCGGGCATCCTCAAGACGCGCCGCTTCGGATACGATGGAAAGGGGCAGGTGAGACTCACCGCGCGGAGCGATGCCGAGTCCGCATGGAACGCGCTGGGTCCCGTTCCGCTGATATACGAAGGGCTGGTTCAGTTCGAGCGGGAGCTGTCAGTGATCGCAGTGCGATCCGCCGATGGGAAGACGCTGTGCTATCCGGTCGCCGAGAACCATCATCGGGACGGGATTTTGCGCACGTCGTTTGCACCGGCCGACAGGCTGAGCGACGCCAAGCGTCATCAGGCGGAAAGTTATGCGCGCGCGTTGCTGGCTGCGTTCGGATACGTCGGCGTCTTCGCGATCGAGATGTTCGATACGCCGTCCGGTCTGGTCGCGAACGAGATGGCGCCGAGGGTGCACAATTCCGGCCACTGGACGATCGAGGGTGCGGAGACGAGTCAGTTCGAGAATCACGTGCGTGCAGTGTGCAATCTTCCACTCGGCGAGTGCGCTCCCGTCGGGTATTCCGCGATGTTCAACCTGATCGCAGAGCATCCGGATACCGCGAGCGTGCTGGCCATTCCCGATACGCATCTTCACCTGTACGGAAAGAGCGAGCGGAGCGGGCGCAAGCTTGGACATGTCACGATCAGGTCGCGGACTCGCGAAGATCTGCAGCGCCACGTTGCGTCGCTGCGTGCGATTCCGCGTATCGTCTAGGGGGTTGCGCCCTTGATCAATCAGTCGACCGTCGCGTTCACGACGCTCGCGTTCACATCGCTTCTCGCGATCGTGAATCCATTGAGCGCCGTTCCGCTTTACGTTACGGCGACTTCCGACCTCGACGACAAGCAACGTGCGTCCACGCTCCGGCTCGCCGTTGCGACTGGCATAATCGCGCTGGTCGCATTTGGACTCGCGGGCACGTACATACTGCGTTTCTTCGGAATAACCACGTACGCATTCCGAATTGCCGGAGGAATCATATTCCTTGGAATCGGCAGCGACATGCTCAAGGCTCGACGATCGCGGGATCGAACCAGCCGCGGTGAACAGGAGGCCGCCGAGCAGAAGGCGGAGGTGGGGATCATTCCGCTCGGAATACCGACACTCGCCGGTCCGGGCTCCATCACGACCGTGATCACGCTCACGGCGCAAGCGGACACGCGTATCGAGCTGGTGGGTCTGTACGGCGCGATCGTTGCGGTGATGGTGCTGTCGTGGATGGTGTTGGCCGTGGCGCCATTCATCGTTCAACGCGTCGGCCGTACCGGAATGAACGTGATGACGCGGTTGATGGGTCTCCTTATCATGGTAATTGGCGTGCAGTTCATCATCGAGGGTGTCCGGACCGTTGCGCTCGACATCCTGCGTCACGCGTGACCGACGACTATCTGGACGACGAGGAACCGTCCGGCCCCGTATTTCTGGATAGAACCGGGCGCCGCTGGCCGCGCGTGCGTCGTCTAGCGACAGTGATCGGCGTGGTGACCACGCTGCTGTTGCTATCACTCGCGGGTATCATGGTTCTCGCGCCGCCTGCGCTGCCGGCGTTTCATCCTGCTCAGACTACCGTCACGCCGCGCTTCGTCGGCGCGCGGGAGAACAGACGCCGCCGCACCAAACGGAGCGAACTTTATGCCGCGCTCCAGGTTCAGAAGACTGCTCGTTCCATTCGCAAGGCGGCCGCGGCGATCGAGCGTGAGTTGACGGGAGTGCCGAGTGCGCGTCAGATACGGGCCGGCTTTTATGTGTGGTGGGCCGACAACTCGTTTGCGTCGTTCCAGCGCAACTATGACGATCTCGACTGGATAGTATCTGAGTGGGGTTACCTGTCGGCTGCTGGCGACAGCGTCGATCTCAGCATGATTCAGAAGGACACCAGCTTTTTCGGCATGTACGACTCGATTCCGTCGCCGCCGAAAGTGCTGCTCCTCGTCAACAACATAGATCGCAAGACGCAGTTGTTCAGCTCGGCGGGGGTTACGGCGATGCTTGCGACGCCTGTCGCGCGGAGCAAGGTGGAGAATCAGATCGTCGGCGCGGTTCTGCACTACAAGTTCGCCGGTGTGACGATCGACTTCGAGAACGTGCCGGAGAGCGCCACTGCCAACCTGGTGCAATTCCAACGCGAGCTTGGCGCGATGCTGCACGCGCACAAGTTGTTGCTGACGCAGACTGTCGGCGTCAACACCGCCCCGCGCGACCTCAAGGAATTCTCCGCGGTCAACGACTATCTCTTTCTGATGCTCTACGACGAGCACTATGGAAAGGGCGACCCCGGGCCGGTCGCGAGCCAGCAGTGGTACGTCGATCGAGCGCGCGAGATGCTGCGAAGCGTGCCGGCAAAGAAAGCGATCTTCGCGCTTGGCGCCTACGGCTACGACTGGAACGATGCAGGGCCGGCGAATTCCGGCGAGTCGTACACGTTTCAGGAAGTGCTTGCGAAGGGGCGCGACAATCCGGGCAGCTCGCACATGGGCTTCGACCGGGAAGCGCTCAATCCCTACATGACCTGGACCGATCCGGATTCCACCGACCATCTCGTGTGGTATCTCGACGGGGCTAGCGCATACAATCAGGTTCGCGCGGAGCGCGCGCTGGGCGGAGCGGGCTATGCTGTCTGGCGGCTCGGTGCGGAAGATCCTGCGTTATGGAAGGCGGTCGCTGAAGATCGCGTTGGCGATGCAGCGAGTGTGCTGTCGGACATTCCGGCTGGCTACGAAACCGAGTTCATCGGCGACGGCGAGATACTTCAGATCGTTGCATCACCGCGCACCGGACGCCGCGTAGTAACACCCGACACCGCGCGCGGGGTGATCACCAACGAGCGGATCGTCGACTACCCGTCGCCGTACATCGTACGGAAGTACGGCAAGTCGGAGCACGAGGTCGCGCTGACTTTCGACGACGGTCCCGATGGGACGTGGACACCGCAGATTCTCGACACGCTCAAGTCCAGGCATGTGATCGGGACGTTCTTCGTGATCGGGCGCAACGTCGAGGCGCACATACCGTTGATGCGGCGGATAGTGCGCGAAGGGCATCTGTTCGGCAATCACACATTCACGCATCCCAATCTCGCGCTGACGTCCGATTTCGTCACCAAGCTCGAGATCGACGCGAACCAGCGATTGCTCGAAGCGATTCTGGATCGTCGCTCGTTCTTCTTCCGGCCGCCGTATTTCGGTGATGCCGAGCCCACGACTACGGACGAACTGGTCCCCGTGGACATTGCGAGCAAGCGCGGCTACGTGACGGTCGGTCTGCATATCGACGCCGAAGACTGGCAGCCGATATCGGCGAATCAGATCGTCAAGAACGTCATGGATCAGCGCTATTACGGCGGCGTCGTGACCGCCGGCGGACTGCGCTCGGGTGGCAACGTGATCCTGCTGCACGACGGCGGCGGCAATCGCGCTCAGACGGTGAAGGCGCTCGGTCCGATCATCGATTCGCTGCGCGCGCACGGGGATACTGTCGTTCCGCTCTCGCAGCTGGCCGGAATCTCGGAGCAGGAGGCGATTCCCGGACTTCCGCCTCGTAGCGCGGTCACACGTGGGATCGAGCTCGCGACGTTCTCATTCGTCAGCGGCCTCGAATGGACACTGTACTGGCTGTTCTTCATTGCAGTGGTGGTCGGCGCGATACGACTGGTGGTCATCATCATACTTGCGACATACCAGCGGTATCACTCGCGCAAGCCTACGCCGGATTACACACCGTCGGTGACTATCATCGTACCCGCGTACAATGAAGAGCGCGTCATAGTATCGACCGTCAGGAGCCTGTTGAACCAGGAGTATCGCGGCGAGCTCAACATTCTGATAGTCGACGACGGCTCGCCCGACGAGACGTTCAACGTCGCGCAGCGCGAATTCGGCGGCGATCCGCGCGTTGCCGTGCTGCGCAAGGAAAATGGGGGCAAGGCCAGCGCGCTGAACTTTGGAATCGCGCGCGCTCGCGGCGAGATCATAGTGTGCCTCGACGCCGACACGCAGTTCACGCCGACCACGGTCGAACGGCTCGTGGCGCCCATGAGCGACCAGAAGGTGGGAGCGGTTGCCGGAAATGCGAAGGTCGGCAATCGTCACAACATGGTCACACGTTGGCAGGCGCTGGAGTACGTGACGAGCCAGAATCTGGAGCGGCGCGCATTTGCGGTGCTGAACGCGATAACCATAGTTCCCGGTGCTGTCGGAGCTTGGCGCAAGTCGTACGTGCAGGCGGTCGGCGGGTTCAGCGATGACACGCTCGCGGAGGACCAGGATCTGACCTGGGCGCTGGGCGAGGAAGGGGTGCGAGTCACGTACGCCGACGACGCCATCGCATACACGGAGGCACCGGACACTCTCGGCACGCTGATTCGGCAGCGATTCAGATGGTCATTCGGAACGCTTCAGTCGGTCTGGAAACACAAGAAGATCACCTTCCGGCCAAAGTACGGCGCGCTCGGGATGATCGCGATGCCGAACGTCTGGATCTTTCAGCTGTTCTACACCGCGATCTCACCGCTCGCCGACATTCTGTTCGCGTGGAGTCTCTTCTCGGTCCTCATTGCGCGTTATCAGCATGGTGACCGGTATGCGTTGAGCAATCTCGAAGACGTGCTGAAGTTGTACGTCATATTTCTCGTGGTTGACTGGCTTGCGGCCGTCGTTGCGTTCCTCATGGAGCCGGGTGAGGAAAAGGCGCTCACCTGGCTGGTGCTGATTCAACGCTTCGTGTTCCGGCAGACCATGTATTGGGTCGTGGTGAAGTCGATTGCGGCGGCTCTGCGCGGACACGTCGTGGGCTGGGGGAAACTCGAGCGCAAGGGAATGAACCTCCTTCCGACCACGGCGCATGCGTCGAGTCATCCACCGACCCCGCCACCGGCGCAGGTCGTTCCACCCGGCCCGGTAGCGTGAAGCGGCACAGTGTCCTCGAGTGCATGCCGGCTCTCCGGGACGCCGCTTGCCGTGGTCGCGCACTGGATACGGGATACAGAAACGGGAGTCGTCGTCGAGCCATCTGTTCAGTCACCGCGGGAAACCGGTTGCAACTGAGCCGTTAACGCGGGTTCGGGGTATTCGTCTCAGAGTTCGACAGGCTGCGCAACCATTTTCGTTTCGGCGTCGTCTAATCGGAAACCACCTCGATCAAAGACAGCAACCAGTGACCTCCTCCATACCGGAAATCATGCGCGCCGAGCTTGGCGACGCGTATGTCATCGAGCGAGAGCTCGACGGTGGAATGTCATGCGCCTTTGTTGCCGAGGACCGTGAGCTGGCTTGCCGCGTCGTCATCAAGGTTCTGCACCCGCATCTCGCCGCGTCTGTTTCGGTCGAGCGGTTCAGACGCGAAATCCTCACCGTTGCGGGCCTGCAGCACCCGCACATCGTCGGCGTTCTCCGCACGGGCACTGCGGCCGGCTTGCCGTATTTCATCATGCCGTACGTCGACGGCGAATCTCTGGCCAGGCGCATCGCATCCGGTCCCATGCCCGTACGCGACGCCGTTGCGATTCTCAAGGACGTGGCTCGCGCGCTTGCGTTCGCCCATGAGCGTGGAGTGGTGCATCGCGACATCAAGCCGGGAAACATCCTTCTCGCGGGTGGCTCGGCGATGGTCACGGATTTCGGCGTCGCCAAGGCTCTGTCATCGGCGCGCCGCACCGGTCCGGACGCCGCTGGGCGCGGCCTGACGACCGACGGCGCGTCGATCGGGACGCTCCTCTACATGGCGCCGGAACAGGCGGCCGCCGACCCCGACATCGACGGGCGCGCCGACATCTACGCGCTCGGCGTCACGGCATACGAGATGTTGACGGGCTCGCCGCCATTCGCTGGTCTCTCGGCGCGCGCGATGCTGGCGGCGCGGATGAGCACGCTCCCGCCGGCGATCTCCACCGTGCGCTCCGACGTTCCCGCGGAGCTGAACGATCTCATCATGCAGTGTCTCGCAACCGACCCGGCAGATCGGCCAGCGAGTGCGCAGGATCTCGTCGATGCGCTGGAGCAGCCGGGCGTGGTCAGCGGAGAGTTTCTCAAGGCCGCGCACCCCCGGATGCGCCGACGCGGACTGGCGGGAATTGCGGCGGGCCTCGCGCTCGTCGCCATTGTCGGTGCAGGCGTCGCGACCAGCCGCAGCCATGCGGGCGGCAGTGCGAGCGTGCGCACGGCGGCGATGGTGACGCCACTCGGTGAGATTGCCGTCGTCCCGTTCGTGGACCTTGGCTCGGATGCGGCTGATTCGAGCGTGGCAATCGGGATAACCAATGCCGTTGCCGACAACCTCACCAAGTCCGCACATCTCAAGGTCATCTCACCGACTGCGTCCGCTGCGCTCGTCCGCAGCATACGAGCCGGTACGACTTCGGTCGGCAAGACGCCGCCCAAGCTGCTGCTCGAGGGCACGGTGCAGCGTGAAGGTTCCAAGCTGCGGGTAACTGCACGGCTCAGCAACGCGTCGGATGGCGTGATGCGCTGGGCCGATGTGTACGATCGAGACGGTCGCGATCTGTTCAAGGTGACTGACGACATCGCTGCTGCGATCGTTGCATCCATCAAGCATCCTTCCGCGTAGCGCGCCTGTCTTCCGCGCGCTTTCGCCGCTCGGAAGTCGATCATGACAAATGTTGATGAATTCTTAGTATCGGCTGTCGACGAATGCCGGCTCACTGGCGTGTGCGCTGCAACAGCGACGTTTGCGAACGACAGGTGTACGCTTTTTTGCCGAATTTGTCGTGCTTCGGCCACAGCGAGTGACGCTGTTCAAACGTACCGATTCGATGCCTCTTTCAAACCGATTGCGTACTTCCGCTCTTTCTATCGCAACTCTCTGTCTCGCAGCGTGCACATATGGGCCGCCGAGTGTCAACGGCGTTCCTGGAGCGCCAGCCTCACCAAGCACGACCTGGACGCGCCCCAGCCACGGGATTCCTTCTGAACCACCGCAGACGGTTTCTGCACTTCCTCCCGACATTCTAGAACGCGCCAGCCAGCTGACCCTCGGCGACGTGATCGACGTTGCGTTGCGTAACAACCCCGTGACGCGCGTGTCGTGGGCGCAGGCGCGAGCGGCCGCCGCGGAGTACGGATCGACGCGGGGTTCGTTTCTCCCGGCAATCACCGGATCGGCGACTGTGTCGAGGACCAAATCCGTTCCCGTGAACGGCGGGGAGTCGATCGAGCGCACGCAGGTCAGTCCTGCGGTCACGCTCAGTTATCTGTTACTCGACTTCGGCGGCCGCAGCGGCACGATCGACGCGGCGCGACAGAATCTCTTCGCTGCCGACCTCACGCACAACGCGACGATCCAGAACGTGGTGCTGCAGGTCGAGACGGCGTACTTCACCTATATGGCGAACAGCGCATTGCTGCGCGCGGAACGTTCGGCGATCGCCGAAGCGCAAGCGAATCTCTCGTCGGCGCAGCAGCGAGACAGCGTCGGTCTCGCAACCATCGCCGACGTTCTGCAGGCGCGGACCGCGCTGGCGCAGGAACAACTCAATCTCGAATCCATCCAGGGCAGCCTGCAGACAGCGCGCGGGAATCTCGCGGCTGCGATGGGTATTCCCGCGAACGTGTCGTACGATCTCGGGCCACTGTCCGGCGCCGTTCCCGTACGCGCTGTATCGGTGACGGTGGATAGCCTGATAGCCGACGCGCTCGCGCGGCGGCCGGACCTCGCCGCGGCTCGTGCGCAGGCGGCAGCGGCGTTGGCAGAGGTCAGAGTCGCCAAATCATCGGCGTTTCCGGCGCTCACATTTGGAAGCACGGCCGGCAGGACCTACGCCGACCCGAGCAAGTACGGCGGCGGGTCGTACGGCCTTACTCTCGGTGTGTCGGTGCCCATCTTCAGCGGGTTTTCGCAGCAGTACAACATCGTCGCTGCACGTGCGCGTGCCGACGCGGCGACGGCTCAGGCGGACATCCTGCGACAGGAAGTTACGACGCAGGTCTTCACGTCATATTACGGACTCCAGACAGCTGGACAGAGAGTGATTACCGCGGACGCACTGCTGGCGAGCGCAGAGCAGTCCGAACAGGTCGCGGCGGGACGATACCGAGAGGGAGTCGGGAGCATCATCGACCTGCTCACGGCGCAGTCCGCCCTGGCCAACGCGCGTGCGCAACAGGTTCAGTCGCGCTGGCAGTGGTACACAGCACTGGCACAACTCGCGCACGATGCCGGAGTGCTCGGCACACGTGGCGAAACGCCATTCCCATTCGTGTCGAGCACCGACACGACTCCAACGTCGCAGACCGTTCAGCATCCATGAGCTATAGACAGCAGTCGTCTTTCACAATAATCGCATCGGTCGTGTTGGCCGCGGGCTGTTCCAAGGCCCCGCCGCAGAAGCAGCCGAAGGTGCCGGTGATCGTCGCTACGGCGCGACGGACCGCCGTGCCCTACACACTGACGACCAACGGAGTGGTCGAGCCGCTCCAGACCGCCGCCGTCGAGGCACAGGTGGGCGGAATCCTGACGCGTGTCGCGTTCAAGGAGGGTCAGGTAGTCAAGGCTGGCGACGTTCTGTTCCAGATCGATGCGCGCCCCTACGTCGCGGCGCTGGACCAGGCGCGGGGCCAGCTCGCTCGCGATCAGGCACAGGCCGCGAGCGCGGCACGCGACTCGGTGCGGTATTCAGCGCTGGTACAGAAGGATTATGTAACCCGGTCCCAGGCCGATCAGATCGTTGCAACCGCCGCGTCGGCCGCGGCGACGGTGGACGCGGATCGCGCCGCTGTCGAGCGTGCACAGGTCGACGTGTCGAACTGCACCATCCGCGCACCGATTTCGGGCCGCACCGGCGCGCTCCTGGTTCGTCAGGGAAACCTGGTGAAGGCCAACGCATCGACTCCGATGGTCGTGATAAATCAGATCGAACCGATCCTGGTACGATTCTCGGTGCCGCAGGGCGATCTGCCCGACATTCAGCGCTACTTCGGCGCTGGAAAGCCGCTGGCGGTCCAGGCGCTCGCGTCCGAAGGGCCGGGATCGACACTGGACGGCACGCTCGCGTTCGTGGATAACGCCGTCGACTCGACTACCGGTACCGTTCTGCTCAAGGCCAAGTTCGAGAACAGCAAGTCGACGCTGTGGCCAGGCCAGTTCGTCGATGTGACGCTCCGCCTGTACGTTGACCCGAACGCGCTCACCGTTCCGTCGGCGGCGGTACTCACGGGCCAGAACGGAGCGTACGTATTCACAGTGGATAACGCCGGCAACGCACAACAGCAGCCGGTACGGGTCGTCAGAACCGCTGACACTCTCTCCGTGATCGGGACGGGGCTCAAGGAGGGCGACCGTGTAATCACCGACGGCCAGTCACGTCTGGTCGCAGGATCCAAAGTCGTCATACGACCGGCGAGCGCCGCCGGTGCCACTCCGAGAATTGCTGATTCCGGTGCGGCCGGCGCGGGCAACCCGTATGCGCCCTCGGGATCGCCGTCGACTGCTGCCCAGCCCGCTGGAACCGCCGGACCAGGGAGCGGTACCAGCAAACCGGGGCACTGACAATGACAGCATTATTCATTCGACGTCCGATCATGACGACTCTCGTCATGGTCGCCATTCTGTTCTTCGGCGTCGTTTCGTACCAGCGACTTCCGGTAAGCGACCTTCCATCAGTCGACTTCCCGACGATCAGCGTGAATGCGAATCTCCCCGGTGCGAGTCCGGAGACGATGGCATCGTCTGTCGCCACGCCACTCGAGAAGCAGTTCTCGACGATCGCCGGCATCGACAACATGACGTCGACGAGCCAGCTCGGATCTACTTCGATCACGATTCAGTTCACACTGGATCGCGACATCGATGCCGCGGCACAGGATGTGAACGCCGCTATCTCGCAAACGCTGCGCAGATTGCCGCTCGGCATTCTTCCCCCGTCATATCGGAAGGTGAATCCGGCCGATTCGCCGATCCTGTATCTCGCGCTCACGTCCAACACGATGCCGCTGTCGCAGCTCGACGAATACGGCGAGACGGTGATGGCGCAGCAGATCTCGATGACGCCCGGCATCGCGCAGGTCGTCGTGTACGGCGCACAGAAGTACGCCGTTCGCGTCCAGCTGGACCCGACGTCGCTGGCCAATCGCGGTATCGGGATAGACGAAGTCGCAAGCGCGATCAATTCGCAGAACGTGAGCATTCCGACGGGCACGCTATGGGGCCCCAATCGTGCACTGACCGTCCAAACCAACGGCCAGCTGCAGAACGCCGCGCAGTTTCGTCAGATGGTCGTGGCATATCGCGACGGGGCTCCGGTACACCTGAGTGAACTGGGCCAGGTGTTGGACGACGTCGAAAACAACAAGACCGCAAGCTGGTACAACGGCGACCGCGCGGTGGTTCTCGCGGTGCAGCGCCAGCCGGGTACCAACACCGTCGCGGTCGCGCAGGGCGTGAAGGATCTGCTCGCATCGCTGCGCACGCAGATCCCGGCGAGTGTCAAGATAAGCGTCCTCTACGACCGCTCTGCGTCGATCGAGGCGTCGGTCAACGACGTGAAGTCCACACTCGTGCTCACGCTGTTCCTCGTGATCATGGTGATCTTCCTGTTCCTGAGAAACATCTCGGCGACTGTCATCCCGAGTCTCGCGCTCCCGATGTCGTTGGTGGGAACGTTCGCCGTGATGTACCTGCTCGGCTACTCGCTGGATAATCTGTCGCTGATGGCGCTCACTCTCGCCGTCGGATTCGTCGTCGACGACGCGATCGTCATGCTCGAGAACATCGTGCGACACATGGAGATGGGGAAGACTCCGCTGCAGGCGGCGTTCGATGGATCCGCCGAGATCGGCTTCACGATTCTGTCGATGACGCTGTCGCTCACGGCGGTGTTCATCCCTCTCCTGTTCATGGGCGGGATCGTCGGCCGCCTGTTCCACGAATTCGCGGTCACTATCGGCGCGGCGATTCTTGTCTCCGGCTTCGTGTCGCTCACGCTGACGCCGATGTTGTCGAGCCGGTTCCTCAAGCCGCCGTCGCACGAGCACGGGCGCATGTTCAACGCCACGGAGCGTGCATACGAGAAGCTCGCCGGCGGATACACCAACAGCCTTGGCTGGGTGATGCGCCACCGGTTTGCGGCGTTGATGTTCTCGGTTTTGATACTCGTCGCCACCGGAGTGTTGGCCAAGGTCGTTCAGACCGGCTTCATTCCAACCCAGGACACAGGTCAGATCTCCGCGACAACAGAAGCGGCACAGGGAACGTCGTTCGCGGACATGGTCACGCACCAGAAGCAGATTGCAGACATCGTCGCGAAGGATACGAACGTGGCCGCGTACATGTCTTCCGTCGGCTCCGGTGGTGGCAGCGGGAATCAGGGGCGCATTTTTCTCAGTCTCAAGCCGTTCGGCCAGCGACTGACTGCTGACGAGGTCGTCAACGAGCTGCGCCCCAAGCTCACCGGCGTCCCCGGCATGAACGTGTTCATGCAGGTGCCCCCCGCCATTCAGATTGGCTCCCGTTCGTCGAAGAGCCTGTATCAGTACACGATGCAGGGTCCCGATATCGCGGCCCTGGATTCCGCCGCGGTAAGAATGGAAGCGCGCATGCGCGGCCTTCCCGAACTCCAGGACGTGACGAGCGATCTGCAGATCGCCAATCCACAGGTGAACGTGAACATCGATCGCGATCATGCGTCCGCACTCGGAGTCACCGCTCAGGACATCGAAACTGCGCTGAACGACGCGTACGGTTCACGCCAGGTCTCGAACATCTACACGCCGAACAACGAGTACTTCGTCATAATGGAGCTGCTGCCGCAGTTCCAGCAGGATATCAACGCGCTGCGCATGCTGTACGTCAAGTCGTCGGCGACGCACACACTCGTCCCGTTGAGTACCGTCGCGACGCTGACGCAGACAGTCGGTCCGCTCGCGATAAACCATTCGGGCCAGCTCCCGTCCGTTACGATCTCGTTCAACACGCGCCCCGGTTCGGCGCTCGGCGAGGCGACGACAGCGATTCAGGCAGCCGCCGTCACGACGGTTCCTCCCGGCATAACCACGAGTTTCTCCGGTACCGCACAGGCGTTCCAGCAGAGTCAGCAGGGGCTCGTTGCACTTCTCATCCTGGCAGTCTTCGTGATCTACATGGTGCTTGGAATTCTCTACGAGAGCTTCATCCATCCGCTCACGATTCTCACCGGGTTGCCATTCGCCGCCTTCGGCGCGCTTCTTTCGCTGTACATCTTCCGCATGCCGCTCGACGTGTACGGTTTTGTCGGACTCATTCTGCTCGTAGGCATTGTGAAGAAGAACGCGATCATGATGATCGACTTCGCGATCGAAGCAGAGCGCAACGAGCACAAGAGTCCGGCGGAGGCGATCGTCGAGGCGGCGAGCGTGAGATTTCGCCCGATCATGATGACCTCGATGGCCGCCCTCATGGCGACGCTGCCGATCGCGCTCGGAACCGGAGCGGGCGCCGAGTCCAGACGTCCGCTTGGTATCGCGGTGGTCGGGGGTCTCGCGTTCTCACAGCTCGTCACGCTGTATGTGACGCCGGTGTTCTACACGTACTTCGACGAGCTTCCCGGCAGGATTCGCGGCATGGCCCACAGTGTAACATCCAGAATACGCGGAACACGCGGCGCCCTCGCGCCGCGGACGGCACGGCCGGAATAGTGATATAATCGTCTCTGGCGCGATGCACAGGCATCGCGCCGGTCACCTTTACACTGTACCAACATGTCGCGAATAGTGCCGCTTCTGGGGGCCATCGTGTGCGCGTCGGCCAGCGTCGCCGCGCAATCGTCTCCCGTTTCACACACGTTGATGCCGAGCCCCACGACAGTTGCGTGGGGCTATTACGACGCAGCGGCTAAGCCAGTGCTGCACATCAATTCCGGAGATCAGATCGTCGTTGGCACACTCATAACATCGAGCCCCACGCGTCTCGAGGGCGCAGGCGTCAAGCCGGCCGACGTGGAGCAGTCTCTACGCGACATCTACGCCAAGGTCACCGACAAGGGGCCAGGGGGACACATCCTGACCGGCCCCATATACGTGAACGGGGCGGACTCGGGTGACGTGCTGGAGGTGCGCATAAAGAAGATCGACCTGGCGATTCCGTATGCGTACAACGCGTTCGGCGGCAAGAGCGGCTTTCTGCCCGAGGATTTCGGCTACTCCAGAATGCGCATAATCCCGCTCGACAAGCAGAAGATGCTCGCTCACTTCGCCGACGGCATCGACATTCCGCTGCGACCATTCTTCGGCAGCATAGGTGACGCGCCGGATCCCGCACTCGGCCGGCTCAACAGCGCGCCGCCGGGAATGCACGCTGGCAACCTCGATAACAAGGAGCTCGTCGCCGGCACTACGCTGTACATCCCGGTCCACACCGCCGGTGCGTTGCTCGAGATCGGCGACGGACACGCAGGCCAGGGAAATGGCGAGGTGGACATCACTGCCCTGGAAACTTCGCTCGTCGGAACATTTCAGGTGATTGTTCGTAAAGACATGCACCTTACGTGGCCGCGCGCCGAGACGCCGACCCACTGGATCACCATGGGTACCGACAAGGATCTCGTTACCGCAACCAAGACGGCGATCCGTCAGGCCATCGACTTCCTCATGAGCCGCGGGCTCAGCAAGGACGATGCGTACATGCTGGTAAGCGTGGCGTGCGACGTCGATATTACTCAGCTCGTCGACGGGAACGTCGGTGTCCACGTGATGATTCCCAAGTCGATCTTCACCGGGCAGACCGCGGCGAACAAATAGCCCATTCCCCGCTATACGCGTCCGATTGTTAGTCATCCCCGTGAAAGCGGGGATCCATGTTATCGGTCTCCGGATGAGACGAGTGCAGGAAGCTGGTCGGCAACAGATGGATTCCCGCTTTCGCGGGAATGACGCAGCCCGCCCGCTTGAAGGGGCAATTCGTTTAAATTCCCTTGCCGTAAGTGGATTTCGGGCGGGTAGCTCAGTTGGTTAGAGCAGGAGCCTTTTAAGCTTCAGGTCGTGGGTTCGATTCCCACCCCGCTCATTGTAGTTCGGCCGCTCCCAGCTCGCGTTCGCGATTTCGTCCTTGCCAGGGGCCGGCGGCGCCCGTAACGTCATTCTTCCATGAACGACACTGGCGGCCTCGACTCAGATCTACCCCAGCTTCCCGACCCAGGCGTTTCCGCTGTCACAGAGCGGGTCGAACATGTGAACGAACTCGTCCGGCATCTCTGGAATGCCATTCACGGGCTCAATCACATGGCGCCGGAAGATACGCGCGATGAAGTGTCCGCAGCCCGAGTCATGGTCCGCGATCTCAAGCGAGAGATCATGGAAAGCATCGAGCGGCTCCCAGCCGACTACGCCCGCGTCTACAACTCCGCGGTCATAGCTGTCTATTCACTCCTGCGATAGCACTGCGCACCGGCCGGGCATTCGTGCCGCAACGTAATAGTTGGGTGATGGTTTGCAGTTTGTACTGGCGCCGCTCCGATCCCATACCTATCGTGGTGTCTGTCCGATCCACTATCAGGATCTTCTGCGGCGAGGCTACGATGGATACGAAAGATCCGCTTTCGTCGTGGATCTGTTGCCGGCACGGATACAGCCGCGCGTTCAGTACCGGATGCGTGCTGGCGCTCGCTCTCGCCGGCTCGACCGGTGCCCAGCAAACCCCCGTTGGCGCATCGACGCCAACAGCTTCTGACCGGGCCATTCAGCGACCTTCGTCGGTTCGCGGTCTCGTTCGGGACTCCGCCGATACTCCCATTCCATTTGCGACCGTCGTCTGGGGCGAAGCGCGCCAGCTCATCACTACCACTGACTCGGGCGAATTCTCGCTCACCGACATACCGGCCGGAAAGACTCGGTTCACCATCCGGCGCCTCGGGTACGTTCCCGTCGATTTCGATCTGATCCTCAAGCCTGGAACGATCAAACCCGTCGTCGTTCATCTCTCGCCCACTCCTCCATCGCTCACGACCGTCGACGTCGAAGCCTCGCGCGCGATCGGAGCCGACCCGTATCGCGACGATCGATTCCGGGCGACTGGATTCTTCGATAGAAAGGCACACCTCTCCGGCTACTTCATCTCACCCGACGAGGTCGAGCGCCGCCGGCCCACCTCCGTAAGCGACCTCATGTACGGTGTTCCAGGCGTGACCTTGATCGGTCGGCCCCATACGTCGTCTGCGCGCTACGTCTCGTCGAGCGATCATTGCCGTCTGCAGATGTACCTGGACGGCCATCCTGTGCCGGACGGAGACGAGTTCGTCTCCGGAAGCGACATCAAGGCAGTCGAGGTCTACAACAGCCTCCTTCGCGCATCGGACAGGTTTCTTCCGTCGCCCCAGAAGGGTTACTGCGGCAGTATCGTCGTCTGGACCAAGTAGCAGCGCGTACGCGCCGTGCACCCGTCGTGCACCTGGCGCGTCGCGGCAATCCGTCTATGCGCTTCCGGTTGATCGCGTCGCCGTGCTGCCGGCGCGCCGCTCCGGGCCGATGTATGCGCGAGAGGAAATGTCGGACGAATGCCCGCCGGGTCGTGCAGCCACTTCGATGAACTTCACCGGCATCGAGTCGGGATTCAGCTTGAGCAGCAGGGGCATCGCGACGTTGTAGACCGGAACGCCGCCGCTCGTCGTTCCCTCAGGCGTCCCGTTGTGCGCGTGACCGTGCAGTACGGCAGCCACAGGATAACGCGTCAACGGTTCTTCCAGTCTGCCGCATCCCAGGAACGGAAATATCTCGGGTGACTCGCCCACCACAGTTGCACGGACCGGCGAATAGTGCATGATCGCCACGCGCGGCTCGGTGCGAATGCGCGCGAGCGCGGTCTCCAGCTTCAACGCTTCGTGTATCGCCTCGTTGACGAAGCTCTTGACCTCCGCCTCGCCCCACGCGCCGAGCGTCCCGCTCCCGAAACCGCCCGCGAATCCCTTGGTGCCCGCGAATCCGACGCCGAGTATCTCTACCGCTTCGCCGTCCAGCACGTGGACCCCCGCATCGTTCAGAATGTCGTGCAGCTCCGTCTGCTTCCCGGATTCGTAATCGTGATTCCCGAGCACGGCGACCACCTGCGCGCCAATTCCAGCAAGCTCCTTTACCAGCACACGTGCCTCTTCCGGCAACCCATAATCCGTAAGGTCACCGCATATCGCGATGACATCCGCACGCTCGGCGGCCGCGGCAAAAATCGGCTGCAGCGCCCCCTGCGAAGTCCGGCTGCAGTGAATGTCACTCATCGCGGCGATTCGCACGCGGTCGGGAGAAATGGGCATCAGTGGCGAAATAGACATGGTTTCGAACGATTGTTCAGGAGCTGCGAGCCCCACACTTGCAGCACGGGCCTCCTCACCGTTCAACATTCGTTCCCATATGACCTCGACTTCAGCCGCCTTCGTCGATCAGATGGTTCCAGACAGCCAAGCCTCGTCCGGTGTTTTCGAGCGTCGCGCTGGCAGCCGCAAGCCATCGAGGCAGGACGTCGCATCGCCCGCTGCTCAGGCCTTCTATGCCCGCGTGATGCGCACCTTGGCCGGCGCCGGCCTGGAATTCCTCGTCGGCGGAACCCATGCCTTCATGCGCTACACCGGTATCGAGCGGTCGTCCAAGGACTTCGACATCTTCATCCGGAGCGACGACATCGAGCCCGCGCTGGCAGTGCTCGGCCGGTCGGGGCTCCGCACCAACATGGCCTTTCCGCACTGGCTCGCGAAGGTCTTTCACCGCCGCTACTTCGTCGACATCATCTTCAATTCCGGAAACGCGGTGACTCCGGTCGATGAGCAATGGTTCACCCACGCCCCCGCCGGCATGGTACTCGGCGTGCCGGTCAAGCTGGTTCCGGCGGAAGAGATGCTCTGGTCCAAGGCGTTTGTGATGGAACGCGAGCGATACGATGGCGCCGACGTCGTCCACATCCTCCGGTCTCGCGCGGAGCGGCTGGATTGGGGCCGGTTGCTCGACCGGTTCGGCGAGAGGTGGCGGGTGCTGCTCTTCAATCTGGTCCTTTTCGGCTTCGTCTATCCAGCGGAGCGGGCGCGAATTCCAGCGCGGGTCATGCGAATACTCATGGAGAGATTGCGGGACGAGTTGGACAGCGACGCGCCCGCCGGCCGGCTGTGTCAGGGCACGCTGGTTTCGCGGGAACAATACCTTCCGGACACCACCGCGTGGGGTTATGCCGACGCGCGCCAGCTCCCGATCGGCAACATGACGGCCGAGCAGGTCAGCGAGTGGACCGCGGCTATCGGCCGGTAATATCGGCAATATCGAGCTGCAAAACGGTCGCGGGATTGCTGCACGGTAAGTAGTTTGGGCTCGAATGCCGATCCTTGCATACTGATGCCTTCTCGTTTGCAGTCCCGCGCCGGTTACCTTGCTACAGATGAATTGGCTGATTAACGCCGCCGACAAAGCTGGTTGGCAGGCCGGCTCCAAGCCAGCGATCGTGGCAAGCACCACCCTGGAATCCGCCTGGCGCGCCGTGGCCAACGCTTACGCAGTGTCGGAGGCAGAGCTCGCTTCCCAGGTGGCAGCGCTCTTTCGCATCCAGCTCGCCGCACTCGACGCCGTCGAACCACGCGCCGTCAAGCTCGTTCCCGAGAAGACCGCGCGAAAACATCATGTTCTGCCGCTTCGCGAGTCACAGAACGAGATAGTAGTCGCGACGAGCGATCCCACCGACTACAACGCGGAGCAGGCGGTGCAGTTCACGGCGGGCCGTCGCGTGGTGCTGGAGGTCGCTCCGTACCAGGCGCTGCTGGACGCGATCAATGCGCACTATTCGCCCGAGCGGGCGATGGAGGGGTTGCTGCGCTCGATGGACGTCACGCTGAGTGACGTCAAGGTGGTCGAGACAGAAGTAGCCGATCAGGTCGCAGCAAGCGAGGCAGACGCCGCGCCGGTGATTCAGCTCACGAACATGGTTCTGCATGCGGCGATCGCATGCAATGCGAGCGACATACATCTCGAGCCCGGCCGGCATCAGGGCGTGGTACGGTTCAGAGTCGACGGCGTCATGCGACAGTACATGCAGATGCCGTTGATTGCGCTCACGCGCGTCGTGTCACGCATCAAGGTCATCGCCAAGCTCGACATTGCCGACCGGCTGCGTCCGCAGGATGGCCGCACGCGCGTGTCGATCGCAGGCCGCACATTCGATCTGCGCATCTCGACGGTGCCGA
>DATNCZ010000369.1:0-2337 GCA_035553335.1 Gemmatimonadaceae bacterium | reverse complement strand
TGCGCGGCCTCGACATTTACGAGATGGAGCCCAGCGCATTGCTGACGCAAAACGAGATTGCCGCCGCGAAGACGGCGCACCTGGACTATCTGAACGTGCAGGGCCAGCAGAAGTATGTGTGGCCGGCGAGCTTCGCGCTGGCGCGGGCGTACACGGACCAGCTCGAGCGCTCGGGCGGGCTGAGCGCGAAGGAGATCGCGAGTGTGCGTGCCGCCCTGAGCGGCGCCGAGCAGGCATCGGCATCGGCGCGGTCCGACGCGTTGACGAAGCTGGCCACGCAGGTGGAGAGTGATGCCAACGGTTCCAGCGACGCCGCGAAGGTGCACATGCTTTCGAGCGCGGTGAAGGAGCTGGCGGGGGCGTAGGATCGCATTGCGATCAAGTCGATCGCGCTGGGGTCAGAGTCGATTGATTTTCAATCGACTCTGACCCCTTTGGCCTATTGCCTCCTCGTCACAACCTGGATCTATACCGCATCAGCGAACGAAATAGACGCGGCCCATGTCGTCCGCGATGACTGCCGTGCCGCCGGTGGCGTCAAACGCTATGCCGTGTGGGGCGCTGCCCTGCATGACGGTGCGGACCACCGCGAGCGAACGACAGTCAATAACCTGCACCAGCCCCGGGTACGGAAAAGAGACGTAGAGTTGCTCACCGTCGGGAGTGAGCGCCACGTCCTCAGCACCGGGGCCAACACCTGGTACCGGTGTCCGGTCGCCTGTCGCCGTATCGAGAACTTCGAGCCCTGTGATGTTCGATGCGATATACACCTTCGACCCGTCGGTCGAGACAGCGATCCCTTCCGGCGATTGGGACACCGCATATCTGCGAAGGACTGTATGCGCATTTGGATCGATCACCATGACCGATGCCGCCGCTTCCGATGCCGCGTACAGCAACTGCGGTCCGACAGCAAAGGCCAGCCCCTTCACCGTCGGGCCGACGAGAACCGACGTCGGTGTCTGAGGGTTCCCCGGATCCATGAAATACAGATGGTCGCCCGTGGTGGAGACAAAGGCCTGACGGCCATCTGGTGAGAACAGCACGTTGGTGGCGCCTGCGGGGAGCGGCACTGTGGCGACGATGCTGTCGCCTGATACATCCACGACGCTCACGCTGTTTCCCCCGTAGTTCGCTACGAACGCCATGGTTCCCGCGGGATTGAGCGCGACACTCGTCGGCAGATCGCCCACGGCTAGCGATCCTGAGAAATGCTGGTCGTCATCCGTAACCGTGCCGCGCATGACCGCACGTGCCTGGACTTGCGTGACATAGAACGTGCCACCGGGCGAGACGCTCACACCGTACGGAGCGCCATCGAGGCTGAGCCAGGAAAGAGAGTCACCCGACGGATGCATGACGCGCGATGCAGGCCCGGTTGCTGCGGACCCGCATGCGCCAGAAACGAGGGGCACGGCTATCAGCACCGCTCGCTCGGCATAGGTGCGAACGATCGCCAGCAGACGGGCACGTGCCATCGGTGAGCACACAACGTGGTTTCGCATGGAGCGGAAATGTGCGAACGAAGCGCCTGGATCGCCAGCCGTCCCGCCGAAAGGGGTCAGAGTCGATTGAAAATCAATCGACTGTGACCCCTTTCAGCTCGCCGCTCCACACACCATACTTGCCCCAGCGCGCTCTGGGGCGCCTCTGGTCCGCGGCAAGGGAGCCCTGCTCCCACCCATGTTGGTTCGTCTCTCGTTGCGAACCTTCTTCCTGCCTGTATTCAGCGGACTCCAGGCGCATTGGAGGAAGGTGTATGAGCAGGAAATTCACGCGCCGGAGCTCGCTCGATACCCTCCGGACGGAAGCGAAGCGCTGGCTCAAGGCGCTCCGAGCGCAGGACCCGGTCGCTCGCGCGCGTCTCCTCCGCGCCCTCCCCGACGCCCCGGCGAATCCCACGCTCCGCAACGTGCAACACGCACTCGCCCACGAATACGGATTCCCCGGCTGGACAGCACTCAGGCGCGAGCTCGACGCACGTCGTGCCGCGTCGTCACCGTCGTCGCGCGTTGACGCCATTCAGGCGCTCCTCGCAGCCGCCGAACAAGGCGATGCAGCGCGCGTCGCCACGGTGCTGGCTGCGTGGCCCGACATCGTCAACGAACGCGCTGTCCTCCACGGCCACACCGGCCGGCGCACGGCGCTCCACTTCGCCATGAACCGTTCCAGCGAAGCGGTGACCGATGTGCTGCTGGCGCACGGGGCCGACCCGAACATCCGCGACGATGGCGACAACGCGATGCCGCTGCACTTCGCCGCGGAGCACGGATCGCTCGGCATCGTCCGACGCCTCATCGAGCACGGCGCCGACCCCATCGGCGCCGGCGACCATCA
>DATNCZ010000368.1:0-7153 GCA_035553335.1 Gemmatimonadaceae bacterium | reverse complement strand
GATGTCGCCTTCGAGCACTGTGTCGGGCATCGTGTAGTGCTCGAACGTTATGCCCTTGCCACGCAGACTCGTGACGATGTCGTCGATCTCATCGCCAGCGTCCCAGCTCGCCGAAGTTGCCTGATTCGTGCCCGCGTACTGCGATGCATAGACCAGGAACATCGTCGCACCGCTCCTGTAATTGAGAACGCCGCGTAGCCGCGGGCCGTCGAGCATTCAGGCGGTCCCCTGTCTCGCTTCACTTCCCGCCTCGATATCTACTACGTTCCACGTAGTACGTGATACGATGTACCAGATCAGAGGGTGTGGAGCATGGAAATAGATGATACCGGCCGGTTTTCCGACCCGTCGCTGCTCATTCTGACGAGTCTGGCGGATGGGCCAAAACATGGCTACGCAATGACCAGGGACATCGAGGATTTCGCGGGCGTCGCGCTGGGGCCGGGCACGCTCTACGGAGCCATCGCACGGCTGGAGGAGCGCGGCTTGATCGAGGCGCTGCCGGCGGGGGATCGGCGCAAGCCGTACGGGTTGACCCGCGATGGATCGCATGAGTTGGCGGCACGGCTCCGCGGCATGGCGAGATTTGCCACAATCGGGCTGGCTCGGCTTGGGGCTGCGTCCGTCATGGACTGCAAATAGAATTCGACAATGCGCATCGCCGTCTTTGCTGACGTTCACGGAAATCTGCTCGCACTGGAGGCAGTCCTCGCGGACATTGCGTCGCGCTCGCCTGACGTGACCGTCAACCTCGGCGACTGTCTTTCCGGACCGCTGCAGGCTGCCGCGACTGCAGATCTGCTCATGTCTCGCGACTTCCTCACCATCCGCGGCAATCACGATCGTCAGCTGCTGGATCGTCCATTCGAGCAGATGGGCGCCGCCGATCGGGCTGCGTATTCGGAGATGAACGACCGTCATCGCACATGGCTCGCGACCTTTCCAGCCACAGCAGTGCTCGGCGACATGTTTCTCTGCCACGGATCACCGGACAGCGATCTCACATATCTCCTCGAGCACGTGGGCCCGAACGGAGCTTCGCTCGCATCGCCGGAACAGGTGCGTGATCTCATTCGCGGCATATCACAACCAGTAGTGCTCTGCGGGCATACGCACATGCAACGCGCGGTGACAGTCGCGGACGGACCGCTCGTCATCAATCCGGGCAGTGTTGGGCTCCCGGCCTTCTATGATGATGTTCCCCATCCGCACGTGATTCAGTCTGGCAGCCCGCACGCACGCTACGCGATTCTCGACGAATCCGGCGGACATTGGCGCGCCGATTTCATTGCGGTCGAATACGACTGGGGTTCCGCAGCGGCGCTCGCCGAGAAATCGGGGAGTCCGTGGGCGCGCGCTATCGCTACCGGGTACGCTCCAGTTCCGTAACGACCGGTGTTTCTACACGCGTCGCCAGCGCGACAACAGTAAGCACGACTGCATTCACCGCCAGAGCAACGAAGCCGACGTTCAGATCCTTCACCATCTGCGGCGCGCCGGGTAGAAGCGTCGCGACCGATGCACTCGTAACTGTCAGGAACACGACGGTAAGCTCGCCCGCAACGATACCGGCGATCGCGCTCGCAGCACTTACACGCTGGCGCTCGCCCAGGCTCAAAATGAGTGCGGGAAAGAGTTGCGTCACGAAGTTGTAGCCCATCAACAGAAGCACGACGAGCGTCTGGCCGCCGCGGAGCGTGAGGATCACGGCAACCAGTGTCAATACCGGAACCAGCGATCGGGCGACCAGTGACACGGTTCGGTCGGATGCGGCGGGCGCCATCACTCTGTAAATGTTCTGGGATATGATCGTGCCCGCGGTGATGAGTATCATCGATCCCGGCACGAGCGCCGTCAGCAGACCGGCGGCGCCGATCGCACCGACAGTCCATGATCCGAAACTCTGTTCGACGATGCGCAAGAGCGAGAGGTCAGCGGCCGCGCCCTTGAGCCCTGGCACAACCAGCATCGCCGCGAACCCGGTGAAGAACACGAACAGCACCACCAACTGATACAGCGGAAGTATCACCGCATTCTTGCGGAACACGTTCTCACTGCGTGCCGTGTACACTCCTGCAAAGAACTGCGGCCACATGTAGAAGCCCGTCGCGGTGAGCAGAACTGTTGAGATGAACCATGCGGGGCTCATTCCGGAGGCAGGCAGCGTCAATGCGCCCGGTTTCGCCGCCTCGACGGCCTCGAACATTGCGCGGTACCCGCCGAAATAGTGCAGTGGCAGATATACGCCGATGCCAACCGCGGCAGCTAGAATCATCACATCCTTGAGCGCTGACGTCCACGCCGACCCTCGCACTCCAGACACCACCACATATCCGACCAGTGCGATGCTAGACGTCCACACCGCCACTGCCTGCGTTATGACTCCACCCGACGCTTCGGACACTATGATGCCGAGTCCCTTGAGCTGCAGCACGAGATAGGGCACCAGCGCCGCGACGCTGACCAGCGCAACGACGACACCGAGTGTCTTGCTCTCGTACTTCGCGACGAAGAAATCCGCCTGCGACACGAGTCTGCGCGTCTGCGCATATCGCCACACTATCGGCAGCAGGAAATACGAGACGCTGTATGCGATCGCACCGTAGCAGAGGATGTAGAATGCAGGAGCGCCCTTGCCGTAGGCCCAGCCACTGCCGCCGAGGAATGTGAACGTTGTGTAGATCTCGCCGGCCATGAGCAGAAACACGAATACGGATCCGAATCCACGTCCTCCGACACTCCACTGTTCGAGGCTCATCACATGGCCGCGTCGCGCCATCAGACCGAGCGCGATGGCCAGTACGAAGACCCCGATGATTACAGCCAGCGCCGGTGTCACGACGATCTCGAATCGTCAGGCGACGTCGCGGCCGTACTCGCCAGCTCGGCATCGCGCTTGCTGTCGAGCAGGTAGATGAGCGCCATCACGAGGGACGTGATCACGACCCACACAACGATCCACGCGAGCAGAAACGGCAGGCCCAACACGTATGGATGCACGCGATTGGCGAATGGCACGCCGCCAAGCATCCCGAGTGTGGGGATCGCGGCGAGCCAGCGATATCGCCTCATCCGTGCGACGGCGCGAGAAAGTCCAGTGCCGCGGCGACGAACGTCCGCGTTCCGTAGTCGAGTGCGCGCTCGTCGATGTCGAAGCATTCGTGATGATGCGGCTGTACTATCCCTCGCTCCTCGCAACGTGCACCGACAAAGAAGAACCCGCCGGGCGCACGTTGCTGGTACGCAGAAAAATCCTCGCCGCCCATGCAAGGGATGGCCTCGGTGAGCGCCTCCTCGCCAAGTGCACGAACCACTGCTCGACGCAGCAGTGCGGCGGCGCGCTCGTCATTCACTACTGGCCGATAACCGCGCTCGTACGAAAATGTGTAGCTCGCCCCGTGCGCCGATGTGATGCCGGCAAGAATGCGCTCGATGTGCCGCGGCATTTCCGTACGCAGCTTCTCATCGAAAGTCCGTACCGTTCCTTCCATTTCGACGGAGCCTGGAATCACGTTGTGCGTGGTTCCGCCGGCGATCCGCGTTATCGATATCACCGATGGTTGCAATGGATCGACGCTACGGGCGACAACGTGTTGCAGATTGGTGATGAACTGCGCGGACACGGCAATCGGATCGACGGTCTGATGCGGCAGCGCGGCGTGCCCGCCGCTTCCCGTAATCGTGATACAGATCTTATCCGGAGCAGCCATTAGTTCACCGGCCTTTACGCCGACCTTTCCAACCTGGAGAGGAAGCCAGAGGTGTGCGCCGATCACGATATCCACGCCGTCCATCACACCAGCCTTCACCAGCTCCTCGGCCCCGCCCGGATGCAGCTCCTCGGCGTGCTGGAAGATGAAACGGACCTCGCCGGCGAGCGAATCGCGCCGACCGACCAGTACTTTCACGGCGCCGAGCAGCATCGCCGTATGGCCGTCGTGGCCGCATGCGTGCATGGTGCCCGGGTTCCGGGAAATGAAACTATGGGTGTTGCGCTCCTCAATCGGAAGCGCGTCGATGTCTGCACGGATGGCCAGCACGGGGCCCGGGCCCGCGCCCTTGAGGCGCGCCAGGACACTCGTGGGAGTGGGTCGCGTGATCTCGAGGTCGCCGAATCCAGCGAGGGTGTCGGCAATCCATTGTGAGGTTCGCTCCTCGTGAAACGATCGCTCAGGGTGCTGATGCAGGTAGCGCCGCCACCCTATGACCTCATCGCGAACCGTCTCTACGGTTTCGCTCTGTGAAACTGGAGCCGCCATGGAAACCCCCCGCCAGAGTTCGCTGGATGTTACAGACTTGCGCGCGTGTTGGACAGGGGCAGACACCGGGACGAGCGACCGCTGGCATCTGATAGCAGCATACAACGCACGGTTCGCCGCAGGAATCCCGCTGTTCACGCTCGCATCGTTTGTATACGCCTGCAACGTGGTTACGCTGCAAATCGAATGGTCGGATCACAGTTGGGACATTGCCTTCTTGCAATCGTCATGGCAGCGTGGGCGACCCCCGTCACGCATCGGACGGTGCATCCGCCACCGGCGCATGCGCCACGTGATCCAACGCAGGTCGAAATGCGGAACGTCGATTTCCATGTCGATCCGGAGATAGTGCTCCACATCCACCGGCTCCGTGGAACGATACGCAGCAAGTCTGGCGGTCCGGTCCTGTTCGACGACAAGCGATCACTCGTCATCCATCTCGCAAGTGCTGAAGTCGGTCTGAACGCGAACGACATTACGGCGCTGCTCAACAAGTACGTGTTCGCGTACAAGGGTGCACCGCTCTCCGGGCTGCACGTAACGATTTCCGGATCGCAGATAATACTGACGGGGACACTGCACAAGGTCGCCGCCCTGCCGTTCACGATCAGAGCGGAAGTAAGCGCGACACCCGATGGACACATCCGCATGCATCCGGTCCAGACGAAGATCGTCGGCCTCGGCGTCACTCACCTGATGCACGGCCTCGGAATGTCGTTGCAGAAGTTGGTGGATCTGAGCAAGGCGCACGGCGCGTCCGCGGTGGGCAACGACATCTATCTCGCGCCGGACAGCATTCTCCCGCCACCGACGATCGAGGGGCGCGTGACTGCTGTACGGATCGTGGGGAATGAAATGGTTGAGACTTTCGGCGGCGAGGGGACTCCCCAGCAGCTCGACATCCCCGATCCGAACCAGCGCAATTTCATGTTGTACCGCGGTGGCACGTTACGCTTCGGCAAGCTCCTCATGCTCGACGCTGAAATGCAGATCGTCGACCTGGATCCGGCAGATCCGTTCAAGTTCGACCTGGACCGCTACGCTGCGCAGCTCATCGCCGGATACTCGCGAACGCTTCCCGATCTCGGACTCGAGGTCTACATGCGTGACATCGACAAGATAAAGCGATCTTCTAGTGCGCGCCCTTCGTTGCACTGACCTGCTCGAACGTCACGTTCATAATTGGATAGTCGTGCCAATCCTTGTAGTCGAAGTGCCACCACTCCTGCGGGTTCGCGGTGAAGCCCTCGGCCTCCATCACCGAACGCAGCAACGCCCTGTGCCAACGCTGTAGCGACGTGCCACCCGGATATTCCGCGTACGCCCGATCGGTGCTCTCGTCGTAAGTGCTTACCATCGTGACTGGTTGGCCAGTCTTGAGATCGTAGAGCGTGAGGTCCACGGCGCAACCGCGATTGTGCATCGATCCGTGTGCTGGATTTGCAACCAGCCATTTCTTGTCTGCCGGGGTCGCATCCCAGAAGATCTTCGTCACGTACCACGGGCGATACGCATCGTGAATCAGCAAGCCATAGCCACGCTTGTGCAGCTCTCGGCTCGCGCGAACCACGGCTTCGGCGGCTGGCCGTTGCATGAATGCGCGCGCCTGCGTGTACATGCGGCTACCCAAAAAGTTATTGGTGGTCGCGTAGCGGATCTCGAGCTTGATCGTGGAATCGAGTGTCGTCAGCTCGACCAGATCCGGCTTGCGCGCGCTCGGCGGCTCGACAGGCGGCGTTGCGGCCAGAGCGATGGTACGCAGCTCCGCTATCGGACGGACCGGCGTTACACGCAGCTGAGTGCCGGATTCGGGACCGATCTGCCTGCGTGGGAATACTATCCCGCCAACAGTGAGCTGCGTTGCGCGGCCGTTTGCACCGCGCTGGAACGTCACCCGCGTACCGCCGTACAATCCTTCATGCGGCCACTGAAACACGTCAGCGGAAATCTGACGGACGGGGTACGGCGTGAGCCATTCGACCGTGGCATAGAGCGATCCATCACGTTCCGAAATGAGCATTCGATCGCCGTCACCATATTCGCCAATGAGACCCATCCAGGCGGACGGGGCAGGCCTGGGCGCGGGGCCGATGCTCGCCTGCGCCTTGACGTTAGCAGCGCCGAGTGTCGATAAAAGGAATATCGTGTAAACGAGCACGTCGTATGCGCTTCGACGCTTGCCGACGGACCGCCGTACAGCCGATTCAGTCACAGGCATCACAGCTCCATTCGTATGAGGTCATACAGTTCCTCGGTACTGCGCCAGCCACTCTGCGCTCCATGAATCGAACGCACCACTTTGAAGTGCGTCACGGGCGCTGCGCATGAGGTCGATCAGGAACGATATGTTGTGCAGCGCGAGCAGCCTCTTCCCCAGCATCTCTTCGCTTGCAAAGAGATGCCGCAGATATGCCCGGTCGTACTGCGTGCAGCAAGGGCAGTTGCATCCGTCCACTAATGGACGACGATCGGTGCGATAACTGCTCTGCCGAATCTGCACCTTTCCATCAGGCGTGAACGCGGTCCCGTCGCGACCCATCCGCGTTGGCGCTACGCAATCGAACAGGTCGATGCCGCGGCGCACTCCTTCGATGAGGTCATCCGGGAAGCCTACGCCCATCAAATAGCGTGGGACATTGCGGGGCAGAATCGGATCGCACACTTCCAGCATCGCGTACGTATCATCCTTCGTTTCGCCGACGGACAATCCACCTATCGCGACGCCGGACCAGTCTCCACTATCGAGAATTCCGGCAGCCGACGCTCTCCGGAGATCCGGATAGGTACCACCCTGCACTATGGGAAAGAGCGCTTGCGGCGGCGCCGGACTGTCACATGCAAGAGTCGGCGCACCAGGCGGCACTGCGAAATCCGGGATCGGCGCACGTCCTTCG
>DATNCZ010000367.1:0-9101 GCA_035553335.1 Gemmatimonadaceae bacterium | reverse complement strand
CGCGAGCGGGCTGCACTTCGCGCGGCCGCGATTCGCCTTCTCGCCCCACGTCACTCTCAACCTTTACAAGACTCTCACGAGAGAGGCGCTCGATTCGCTGCTCGCCGTGCGCGTGACAGAACCTGTAACTCTCGACAGGTTGCGGATGTACTACACGAGCGAGCCGAACATCTCGCGGCTGTTGCTGGAACTGCCGCTTACCGGAGCGCCGTAGCAGGATGCGTCGGACATGTTTGTCATTCCCGCGAAAGCGAGGACGGAAATCCACCTACGGGTCGTCATTCCCGCGAAAGCGGGAATCCATGTTATCGATCTTTGGATGCGATGACAGCAGGAAATGGGTCGGCCGCAGATGGATTCCCGCTTTCGCGGGAATGACGATGCTCTGAACCCGCGTTCGCGGCAATGACGATTCTCTTCTCACTCCGAGGATTCAATGCAGATTCTGGTTCAGGTGCTCTGCTCCAAAGGCGGAAGCCTCCGCGAAGCAATCGCCAACGACAAGCGGATAGACAAGTTCGGTCTGCGCGTCACGAGCGAGAAGCAGCCTGGCCGTCAACCCGGCTGGATGAAGCTTCACAGCGCCGACTCCGCGCGTGGCGCGCTCAACGTTGAGTGGGATACACAATCCGCGGTGTTGAGCGCGCGCATCATAACAAAGGGATCGAAGAAGCCGAGTCCGATCGTCGGCGACTTCGTGAACTATCTCCTGGCGCGGCACGGTAGCAGAGTGCAATCCATGACAACGGCGTACCGTTGAACACCAGTGAGCTCGATGAAACGCGATCCTACTGAACGTCTGCGTGCGCTGTGCCTGTCACTGCCGGAAGCGCATGAAGTCGAAGCCTGGGGCGAGCCGACGTTCCGGGTGCGCAACAAGATCTTCGCCATGTACGCCTCCGCCGCAACTCACCACGGCGGCGGCCGTACAAGTGTGTGGTGCAAGGCGAAACCAGTCACGCAGGACATGATGATCAGGGCGGAGCCCAATCGGTATTACTCGCCACCTTACGTGGGACCCAAAGGGTGGGTAGGAGTGTGGCTGGATAAATCACCCGACTGGAATGCGCTGGAAGGACTCGTGCTGGACGCTTACAGACTGACCGCACCCAGGAAATTGATCGCGCTGCTGGATGACGATGCCTGAGATGGTCATTCGTCTTACGAAGCGCCGAGATGGCAGTGTCGTGCTGAGGTGCGATCGTGCTGATGGAACGGCGACTTGGCAGCGCCAGAACGGGCAGCTTGCGTCGGTGTTTCCATTCCACGACATGACCCACTACGTGGTCGAGAGCGAGCTTGGCTTTCGATCCGGGTTCTTCGGCCTGGTGGCGAACGGTTGGGACATCGGCGATACGGGAGGGAAGAGCGCGCGTGGCCCACTGCCGCCCGAAGCTGTCGTTGTCGAGCAGGTGGTTGGACTGTTCGACGTTCAACGTGCGCTCGGCGTCGAGTGGACCGCAGACGAGATGAACGAGCACGCCCGTACGTACGTATCTGGTAGAGGCGGTCCGGAGGTACGACCGCTTACGGGCGAAGAAATTGCGAGAGTGCGGGCGCGCGTTCAGCAGCTGGTTCAGCGCTGGAAGGAGATGGCGCCGGATGAAACTCTCGAGCTACCATTCAACACAGGAACAGCGTGACGCAGTTCAGGAAGCAGTTCACGAAACAGTTTGCATGGCTCACGTTTGCCGCCACGGCGTTTGCCGCATGTGCGCCGACGACGAAGCCCGTCGTTACAGCGCCGGCTCCGGCGCCCGCACCACCCGTTGCTGCGCCTCCGGTTCAGGCACCCGCGGAGCAACCGGCGGTCACGACTTCAGGGGTGCGCGAGGCGCCGCGCAACTGGCAGTTGCTGGATGATTCGATCGATCACTATCCCGGCATAAGTCTTCTGCGTGCGCAGCGCGACCTGCTCAAGGGCAGGGCTCCCCGGCAATCTGTTGTCGTAGCCGTGATAGACGGTGGCGTGGACACTGCACACGTGGCGCTCAGGACGCGACTCTGGACGAATCCAAAGGAACTCGCTGGGAACGGCAAGGACGACGACCACAACGGCCACGTGGACGACGTGCATGGCTGGAACTTCATTGGTGGCGCAGATGGCAAGGACGTGCAGTACGACACGTTCGTGCTCACGCGCATGTTCGTCCGTTGCACCGGAACACCGCAGACTGTGACCGAGCGTGCGATGCCGGCGATGGATTCCACGACGTGCAGCAAGGTATCGGCGGACTACGCAAGGAAGAAGACCGAGATCAATTCCACTCTGGAGCAGATGCGTACGATCGAGGCCGTGATGAATCGCGCATTGCCGATTCTGAAGCAGGCCGCTGGTACTGACAGTCTCACTCCGGCGAAGGTCGAGGCACTTGCAGCGACGTCACCGCAAGTCATCGCCGCACGCGGGCTGTATCTGCAACTTGCGCAGCAGGGTGCGACGCCGGAAGCGGTAGCCGAGGCGGTGACTGAATACGGAGTACAGTCGCAGTACGGATTGAATCCGGAGTACGATCCGCGCGCGATAGTCGGTGACGACTTTGCAGACGTGTCACAGCGCAATTATGGCAATGCCGATGTCACCGGCCCGGACGCGAAACACGGCACGCACGTGGCCGGTATCATCGCAGCGATGCCGCGGGATGGTGCCGGCGTCCAGGGCGTTGCGTCGGCTGCGTTGATCATGCCCGTGCGCGCCGTGCCGGATGGCGACGAGCGTGACAAGGACATCGCCAACGCGATTCGCTATGCGGTGGACAACGGCGCCCGGGTGATCAACATGAGCTTCGGTAAACCGTATTCACCGTTCAAGAGCGCGGTGGACGCTGCGGTGAAGTACGCGGACGCGCACGGCGTGCTCATGGTTCTGGCGGCCGGCAACGATGCTGCGAGCCTCGACACCGCGTCGAATTTTCCGACGCCGGAGTACACTGGTGGCGGGAAGGCAGCGAACTGGATCGAGGTCGGTGCGTCATCCTGGCGCGGTGGCGACACGCTTGCAGTGGCGTTCTCCAACTACAGTCACACCAGGGTGGATGTATTCGCGCCGGGCGAGGACATTCTCTCCACGGTGCAGGGCGGCGGTTACGAGCGGCTGAGTGGAACGAGTATGGCGGCTCCGGTCGTGACGGGCCTGGCGGCGTTGATCATGTCGTACTATCCCAATCTCACCGCAGCGCAGGTAAGGCAGATCATCCTCGACTCCGCGACGCGATACAATCGCGCATCGCTGGTGCCGGGCGGCAAGTCAGGGGAGACGGCTCCGTTTGCGTCGTTGTCGGTGACGGGTGGCATAGTCAACGCGTACAACGCACTCGAGATGGCGCAGCAGAGGAGCGCGGGGCACTAGGCGAGAAAAAGTCCATACGCGATCATCTCTGATTTGGCATATCGCGCGCAGCAGCACCATCATGGCGTCATGGTGGTCGCATTCAATATTGCCTCGGATGTCGTGGTATGATAAATTATCATACCACGAGGTTCCTGATGGCGAAACAGAAAGTAGCAGTAACGCTCGACCCCCAGCTGCTCACGGATATCGATGATCTTGTCGCATCGGGCATCTACCCGAATCGAAGCCAGGCGATAGAGGCTGCGATTTCCGAAGCGCTCGCGCGGCGCGCGCGCACACGACTGATTCGCGAGTGCGCCAGGCTCGATCCCGGCGAGGAGCGCGCGCTCGCCGAAGAAGGACTTGGCGCCGAGGGGATCGAGTGGCCAGCATACTGAGGGGCGACATCCGATGGGCCGAGCTCGATCCAGCGCGGGGACGCGAGCAGGCTGGGCAACGACCTGTGTTGATCTTGAGTCAGGACGTGTTCAACGAACGATCCGGAACTGTCATCGCCGTGGCACTCACCAGTCAGGAGCCGCGTGCCGGGTTTCCTCTGACGCTCGAGCTTGCGGCCGCGAATCTGCCAAAGCGTTCGTGGGTGAAGATCGGTCAGGTGCGAACACTTTCGACCGAGCGTATCGGCCGCCGGATTGCCAGAGCATCCGCGGAAGAGATGGTAATGGTAGTGGACGGCCTCAACGAGATCATCGGCGCGTGAGTGCCGGTCGTTCCAGCACCTCCACATGCGGATTCCCGAGTATGTTCAGACGCTTCCCGCCAGATACGCCTTCCGTCGTTTCTCCGGAAACCGCTCGATCGCATAGCGCAGCATCGTGCGCGGCATGCGATTGTAACGTTGCAGCAGAAACGATTCCTCTACTGCAACGTCTCGCTTGCCGACCTCTCGCAACATCCATCCGGTAGCCTTGTGGATGAGATCATGCGGATCCCTCAGCAGCCAGTCTGCTACTAGAAGAGTGGCATCGAAGCTGCGACGCTTGATGTGGTGAAACGTCGACACGATCGCGATCCTTCGTTCCCACAAGTTTTCCGAATGCGCGAGCTTCGATAGCAGTCCTGGATCGTCGCCACTCGTGTGCGGACCGACGATGTATCCCGCAGATGCATCTACGAGGTCCCAGTTGTTGATGAATCGCGTGTGAGCCAGGTACGACTTGAATACCCGCGTCTGGACACGTGCGTCACCCTTCGTGTGCGCGTTGACCATCAACATCAGCGCCAGAAGCCGTTCCTCATGCCACGGGGATTGTAGCAGCTCCAGCGTGTCGTCGTGCGAGAGTGTCTCGTAATCACGTGCCATGGCGCGCAGTGCCGGCACCCTGATCCCTCGAAACCGATCGCCCTCGCCGTATTCGCCCGGGCCGGTCTTGAAGAAGCGGAGCAGGTGAGCTGCGTCATCCGGGTTGGCAGCCTTGCGTACCGCTGCGCGAACGGCACTGAGCTTCATACCCGGACATCCACTACCGGGGTACCCGGAACCGACTGTGCATATTCGACAATCAGTCGGTCCGCCGTTACCAGAGGGATGTTGTTGATCTGCGCTGCTGCGATGAGCATGCGATCGGCAGGGTCATTGTGGGCAGCGCCGGCTAGACGCGTGCTCAGCAGGAGGACTGCGCGATCGAGTGGAAGAAAACGGATTCCGGGTGCTCTCTCCGCACGCTGTAGCCAGACTGCTGCGTCCATCGATAGCGTGATTCTCTGCTTCGCGGCTTTCACTGCCACTTCCCAATACGAGATGTCGGAAACGTGGAGACGCGATAACGCACCGCATCGGTCGAGCAATGCAATAACGTCGGCGCTGAGTCTGGTGGTATCACCTGCCAGGTGCCACACCCAGATATGTGTGTCGAGCAGAAGCGGGCCGTCATAGCGGACAAGATCGGCGGCGTGCAGAACATTGGACGGTTTGGCACGAGATTGCCTCACGCCAGATCACCCCACGAGTCGAAGTCCGGTGCGACGATATCGTCTTCCGCGATGATAGTCCCGCTCATGAAGCCAAATGCACTCGGCATTTCCACCTCTGCTGCGACCAGCTTTGCCACGGGCTCTCCGTACTTCGTCACGATGATCTGCAGATCCCGATCTCGTACATCGTCGAGAAGCTGGAGACAGGTGTCCTTGAATACGCCGGCCTTCACTTCCATCACCGCACGCGACGACAATGCCGAGGATGGTGCAGGGTACCCTCGTGGTTTCGATGCTGATTTCTTTGACATGCGCGATCCTCCCGGTAGCCGCGACGTTACAGCTATAGCCATAAATATATAGCCACAAGCTACTTACCTGATAGCCCCGGCGCTCCTGAGCGCCGCCGCTCCGCCGACAATCGGTAGACTGAACGAGCTGCCGCCGAGATCCACAGTGAGCTCGGTTCCCGCTTTGGGCCACAGGGTGAACTCGGGATCGCTCGACATGATCATCACGCCGATCTGTTTGCCTGCGGGGATGAATTCGTCGTCCGGCTCGATGTCGAACGTCATGTTGTAGAACTTGCCGGGAACGAGCTTCTCGCCGGGAAGTTTCGAATCGTAGTTGCCACCGTGAGTGAGCGATCTGTAGTTCTCGGGATCTGCCCAGCCGCGCGTGATGAGCCCTTCCTGAATCGACGTGCCGATCGTGGTCGAATCGAATGGAAGCTGCACGAGCCATACTGTCAGATTCGCAGCGGGTTTACTGAAAGCAATGCGCAGCGTGATGCGCGACGTTCCGGATATGTGAACGGTGTCGGTGAGTGGTGCCGTAGCGAACAACAATCTGTGCGGCGACTGAGCGGCCAACGCGAGCGCGCTTCCGCTGAACGAGACGTCGTCGATCAGCTTCTCACTCTTCTGATTCTTCGATGACGTGAGACCCAGACTCCCGACTGCGTTGCCGTTGCCGACCGGATGCAGCACCACCTGTACCGAGCCCGGCACTGGGAATGATGCGTACGGAGTTGGCGCAGTGCGCGGTGGACGTGGACCACCGCGTCTGCCGCGCTGCACGGGGGTGCCGGCCGCAATGCGTGCTGCCTCTGCCTTCGCCTGCTCGGCCTGTGCGGCTTCCTCGTGAACGATCCATACCGGCGGTGCCTTCTCCACACCGTTGTCGACGCCGTAGAGGTAGTGACTGAACCACTGGTTTACCATGTCGTCCGGCGGGTTCCCGCCATGCCCGCCTTGATGGAAGTAAGCGGAGACGGGAAGACCATCGGCCTTCATCTCGTTGTAGATGCGCACGCTGTGCTCGGGCACGACGTTCCAGTCGTTGAATCCGTGCGCCAGCAGTACGGCGGCCTTGATGTTCTTCACGAATGGAAGAAGGTCGCGCTTTGCCCAGAAGTCGTTGTAGTCACCCGTCGCGCGATCGCGTCCGCCGGCTGCTGCGAAGAGTCCGTCGCGATATGTGGCGTTGCAGTACGCGCGCTTCGCCGGATCGCCGCTGTGAATGAAGTCGTAAACAAAATCGATGTCCTCGCCCAGCCATCCACCAGGATGACGAACGAGACCATTGGTGCGGTAGTAGTGGTAGTACGATGTATTCGGCGAAACTGGAATTACGACCTCGAGTCCCTTGACGCCGGTTGTCGCGGCGGCGAGCGGAAGTGTTCCGTTGTAGGACGTTCCGATCATGCCGACCTTGCCGGTGGACCAGCTGGCCTTCACTTCTTCGTTGCCGGTCTCGGTCGTGTAGCCTTTCGCGCGACCGTTGAGCCAGTCGACCACAGCCTTTGGCGCCATGCGCTCGGGTGTATCGCCGACAGTCGGACATCCCTGCGACAGGCCGGTGCCGGGCGCCTCGGAGTGCACGACTGCGAAGCCGCGCGGCACCCACTCGTTGATCAGGTCGTTGGAGATCCGGGGACGGACGGGCTTGAACGGAATCTCGGGCTGATGCTCGCGCTGCGTTGGCGTCGCGCCGACTTCCTGCTTGACGTTCCAGAGGTACTGTCTGGGACCCGACGTGCCGGCGAAGTATGGACTGGATTCGTAGACCACGGAGACCTTGAGTCCCTCGGTGTCGGTCTGTCGCGGGCGGGTTACGTCCACGTGCATGCGGTCGGGCTTGCCATCGCCATCGGTGTCGAAGCCGGTTTCGACCCAGAGCTCTTGGCGGAGCCAGGTGGTGGAATCGGCAAATCCGGGGACGATCTGGGCCATGCCGTCCTTGAAGACGGGGACGGATCTGTCCTGGGCGGCAGCGGTGTGCGGAAGAATGACACCGAGAGCCGCAATGGACACCAGTGCGGCGGCCCTGCGAGCGGCGCCGGAAATCATGGAACTGCTATCCCGAGATTGCATCCAAGTCACCTGTGCGAGAGGACGGAAATGGCGATTGACGGACTGTCGTCTGTCCGAAGTATCCTTCTTCAACAACGGATACAGTATACGATTCGTTGGAACGAGTCGTAGGGATATGGCGCGCAGGTGATCGGCTCCATCCCTGGCGCTATACCTTCCGGACCGGCCCCGGATACAGAGCCAGTCGAGCGTCGCTGGTGAGAAGAGTGATGCCTTCCGTGAGGGCCTGTGCCAACAGCAGTTGGTCGAATGGGTCCTTGTGTAGAGGAGGCAAGGTATCGATGCTGACGGCGTGCTGGCTGCTTATTGGCAATTCGGTGTAACCATTGTCGAGCAGGCCACGGCGCAGAAGTCGCGGGTCGACGCGAAAATCGTCTCGTCCGAGCCCGCGCTTTATGGCGATTTCCCAGAGGCTGGCGGCGCTGAACAGCAGCTCGTTCTCAGCGTCCTGCAGCAACTTGCTGGCGGCCTTCGACAGGCGCTTCGGCTGGCCCGCTGCCCACAGCAGAAGTTGGGTATCGAGAAGGAGCTTCAATCTTCGATCCCGAACAGAGCGGCAAGCTCGGCGTCGCCCATTGTATTGAAATCATCGGGAATGGAAATCTCGCCCTCCATGAAGCCGAGTCGTCGTGGCGTCGCCGGAGCGTCCAGCGCTGTCACCTTCACCAGCGGCTTGCCGGCCTTCGCGATCACAAACGAGTCGCCCTTCACAGCCTGATCGACCAGCTTCGAAAGCTGGGTCTTCGCTTCATGGATATTGATCGTGGTCATTGATCTAATGGGACTAAGTTCATTAGACTAAGTCTAAGTCGCAAAGCTCGCTCGGTCAACCCGCTCGATTGAACCGCTCGCATCGGCGGACATGGCGGTGACGGGCATATGTGGCCGCCGAATCGGGTCAGGTTATCATTGGAACGAACCAGCCGACCCACAACTTCCTCACTTTTCGCCATGAGTTTCGCGTGACCGACAAGCCGACAAATCTGCGCCCCATTACTTTCATCGAGGCGCCGCGGCTGAGCGAGCGGCTGGGTGCGACGGTGGTTCTCGCAAGCGAGACATTCCAGTACACGGGCAGTTTCAAGCTCCGCGCAGCATACAACGTAGCGACATCGGTGCCGCACCCGATGATCATTACGGCGAGCAGCGGCAACTTCGGCCAGGCGACAGCTCTTGCGTGCAAGCTGACCGGCAAGCGTTGCATAGTCGTAATGCCGCAGAACTCCGCTCGCGTCAAGGTCGATGCAGTGATCGCGTACGGAGCAACCGCAGAGCTGATCGATACGACCGTCATCACGCGTGAAGCTCGCGTTGCCGAACTTGCCGCGCAGTATCCGGAAGCGTACATCGCGAGCGCATACAACGATCCACTCGTCATCGCAGGCAACGCAACTCTCGGACACGAGCTTGCCAGCGCGCCATACTCCTTCGATGCGGTCGTCGCTCCGACAGGCGGCGGT
>DATNCZ010000366.1:0-4617 GCA_035553335.1 Gemmatimonadaceae bacterium | reverse complement strand
TCTGCAAGTCGGTGGTGACATCCTGCAGACCGGGAATGTTCTCCATGCGCGCCAGCAGTTTGCTCGACGACGCGTACAGCGTTTGGATGTCGGCGCTCTGCAGCGTGAACTGATAGTCGCTCTTGGTCGAATGTCCGCCGATGTTGATGGGCGGCGGATTCTGCAGATAGACCCGCATCCCCGTCAATGACGCGAACTTCTTTTCCTCCTCCTGCACGATTTGATCGGCCGACAACGTGCGCTGGTTGAGCGGCTTGAGGTGCAGCAGAACACGGCCATCGTTGATGGTGTTCGAAGCCCCGCCGGTTCCCACCGATAGCATGTAGTCGGAAACGTTGGGATCGGCTTGAATGATCTTGGAAACCTGCTCCGAATGGGCGACCATCGCGTCGAACGATGTGCCCTCCGCCATTTCGGTGGTTCCGTGGAGGAACCCCTGGTCTTCGCTCGGCAAGAAGCCTTTGGGGGTGACCACGGCAAGCAGTCCAGTGCCCAGCAACACCAGCACGGCGAACACCAGCACCTTGCGTCGGTGATCCATTGCGATGCGCAGGGTCCGCTCGTAGCCCGCGAGCACACGCTCATAGATTCGCTCGGTTGCATTGAAGAATCGGCCGTGCTCCTCGCCGTGGTGCGACTTGAGGAATCGGCTGCACAGCATCGGCGTGAGCGTGAGCGAGACGAAGCCCGACACGAGAATGGCGACACCGATCGTCACCGCGAACTCGTGGAACAGACGGCCGATGAGGCCGCCCATGAAGAGAATCGGGATGAACACGGCCACGAGCGACATCGTCATCGACAAGATCGTGAAGCCGATCTCGCGCGACCCATCGAGCGCGGCCTGGAACACCGGTTCGCCCATCTCGATGTGCCTAACGATATTCTCGAGCATGACGATCGCGTCGTCGACGACGAAGCCCACCGACAGCGTGAGCGCCATCAGCGACAAGTTGTCGAGACTGTAATTCAGCAGGTACATCACGGCGAACGTGCCGACTAACGACATCGGGAGCGCGAGGCTCGGAATGACCGTGGCCGAGACGTTCCTGAGGAACAGGAAGATCACGAGCACGACCAGGCACAGCGTGACGAAGAGCGTGAACTTCACGTCCTTCACGGACGCTGCGATGGACTCCGAGTGGTCGTGCAGCACGTCGACGCGAACAGAAGGCGGGAATTCTTCCTCCATCTGCTTGAGCGCCTGCTTGACGCCCGTCGCCACCTGCACCGTGTTGGTCCCCGGCTGGCGTTGAATGGCGAGTACGATGGCGCGCGCACCGTTGTACCAACTCGCCTGGTGCGAGTCCTGGACGCCATCCACGATGTTGCCAATGTCCTCGAGCCGCACGGGCGCGCCGTCTCGGTAGGCGACGATCATCGGGCGGAACGCCTTGGCGTCCTGCAACTGTCCGTCGGCCTGCACCGTGTAGGCTTTGTTCGCGCCCCACAGCACGCCGGTGGGCAGATTCACGTTCGCGTTGTCGATCGCATCGACCACTTCGTCGATGCCGATCTTGCGAATGGCCATCGCCTGCGGATCCAGTTGCACGCGCACGGCGTATTTCATCGAGCCGTACACCTGTACCTGCGCGACACCCGAGACGGTCGACAGGCGTTGGGCGAGATAGGTCTCGGCGTACTCGTCGAGTTGCGACAGTGGAAGTGTCTTCGACGTCAGCGCGAGGTAGAGAATTGCCGACGCAGACGGGTCGACCTTCTGATACGACGGCGGAATGATGTTCTTGGGCAGCTGTCGCAGCGTTTTCGAGATCGCCGCCTGCACGTCCTGCGCGGCCGCGTCGATGTTGCGGTCGAGCGTGAACTGCAAGACGATGTTCGTCGATCCCTGGCTGCTGCTCGACGTCATGACGTCGATGCCGGCGATGGTCGAGAATTGTTTTTCGAGCGGCGTCGCCACGGCGGACGCCATCGTTTCAGGACTGGCGCCCGGCAGGGACGCGCTGACGTTGATCGTCGGGTAGTCGACCGTCGGCAGATCGCTGACAGCGAGTTGGCGATATGCCACGATCCCGAAGATCAGAATGCCCATCATGACCAGCGTCGTCATGACGGGCCGCCGAATCCAGATTCCCGCGATATTCATCAGGGCCTCGGCTGATCGCCGTTAGTCGCGCCTTGGATTTGCACCTTCGTGCCGTCGGTAATGCGGAGTTGTCCGTCCGTCACCACTGTTTGGCCCGGAGTGAGCCCTTTCTCGATGATCGACATGTCGCCTGCCGTGCGCTCGACCTGGACCTGCTGCTGCTCGGCGATGCCGCTCGCGTTCACGGTAAAGACCGACGTGCCGGACTGGCTTTGCACGACAGCCGTCGTGGGGACGACGACGGCGCCTTTCTCGACGTACAACTCGAGTGCCACGTTCACGAACTCGCCCGGCCAGAGCACGGCATCCGTGTTGGGAAATCTCGCCTTCATCATGATCGTTCCCGTGGTCGTGTCGACCGCATTGTCGAGGAACGACAACGTTCCATGGCTGGGAGCGCCGAGTCCGCTCGCCGGTTGAGCAACAACACTCAACGTATCGCTCTGGTATTGCCTGATGCGGGGAAGGTGTACCGCCGACACCGCGAAGCGCGCCATGATCGGGCGAATCTGATTGATCACGACGAGCGGCGTACCGGCCGCGTGCACGAGGTTGCCTTGCTTGAGCAGGATGGCGCCGGCGCGGCCAGCAATGGGCGAGCGAATCGTGGCGTACTCGAGATTGAGCCTGGCCGCCTCGACCTGTGCTTCATCGGCGTTGACCGTCGCCTTGCCCGACAACGCATTCGCCTTCGCCTGATCGTATTGCTGCTGCGTCACGTAGTCCTTCTGCACCAGCTGGGCGAAGCGCTGCTCGTCTTGCAAAGCCGTCGTAAGCTGGGCGCTGTCCTTCGCGAGTCCGGCGCGCGCCTGCTGCAATACTGCTTCGAACGGCCGGGGATCGATCTGGAACAGCACCTGTCCCTGCTTCACATCATCGCCTTCCTTGAAGTCGATGTGCGTGAGGATGCCGCCGACTTGCGCCGACACGGAGACCGTTTGCATGGGCTCGATGGTGCCGGTCGCGTCGATCTCGTACGGCACATCGCGCGTTTCGACGTGCGCGACGGCCACCGGCACAGCCGGTGATTTCGTCTTTTTCGGATCCTTGCACGCGACCAGCAGCAGGGCGCCGGCGACGGAAATCAATGTTCGCGCCGTCGCCATCGAGTGCCGAGGTCCGCGCACGACTGCCATATCGATCATTGTGGGGGCTTCGATTGTGTGGTGTCAGGCGTGAGATGGATCGGGCTACCGCCGTGCACGTCGAGAATACCTGCGTCGTGCGCCAACTGCACCAACGATGTTTCCCACGTCCATCGTGCTTGAACCTGCTGCGCTCGCGCGCTGGCTAACGCGGCCTGCGCCGTGAGCAAGTCGAGGACGCTTCCAACGCCTTGCTTGTAGCGGCCGAGCGCGACGTCTTCCGATTGTTGGGCGCTCGCCAGGAGGTCATCGGCCGAGCTCACGCGCTTCGTCGAGGTTTGCAGCGTTTGATACGAGCTGAACACGTCGAAGATCACTTGCTGCCGCGTCTGGTCCAGGCGCGCGCCGGCCGCGTCGCGTTCCGCTTCGGCAGCGAGTTGGTTGTAGGCGCGGCTGAATCCGGCGAAAATCGGAATGCTGAGGCCGAGCGACAGCGTGTAGCTGTTGGCGCCGTTCGAGAGCGCTTTGGAGTACGTGCGTGAGCCGGTCCCATTGAGCATGAGCGACGGCAGCCGCGTCGCGCGGACGACGCTGATGTTGGCCTTGGCCTGCTCGTAGTCGGCTTGTGAGGCGGCGAGGTCCGGCCGGTCGCGCAGCGCCACCGCGATCAGTGTGTCGACGCTGTCGGCGATCACCGGCACCGTAGCCGGTACGTTAGGCGGTTGCAAGTCGTACGGCGTGTTGGCCGGCAAGCCTAACGCGAGCGCGAGCGTGCCGCGCGTGGTGGCCAGCTGGCCTTGCGTCGTTTCCAGATTGAGCTCCGCTTGCGATACCGCGGTCTTGGCTTGGAGCTCATCGGCAATGGTGGCGAGTCCCACCTTGTGCCGCTCCTGTGCCGCTTCGAGGTTCGCCTGCGCGTCCTTGAGGGTGCTCTCCTGAGCGGTGACGAGCGCCTTCGCCGCCATGTAATTGAAGTATGCGGTTTCGGCCTGCAGCACCACGTCCTGGATGGTCAGGTTGTGCGTCCAGTCTGCCGCGAAGAGCGCTTGCTTGGCCGACTCGACACTTCCCGAGCGGCCGCCGAAATCGAACACCAAATACGAAATCGAGACGCTCGGCTCGAGCGTTTTCTGCTGGACCGCGGCTCGGCCCTGCGTGGCAACGGTCTTGAGCGTCGTGCCTGTGACGTCGGCGTCGATCGTCGGCAGGTAATTGCCGCGTTGGGATCCGTACGTTGCCGCGGCCGCGCGTGCGTTAGCCCACGAGATTTGCGTGGCTGGATTGTTTCGAAGCGCGAGGTCGACGATGTCCGCGAGCGTCAGCGTTTGCAGACGCTGCTCGATATCCGACGGGATTTCGACCTTCCCGTGGCTGCTGGTCGTGTCGCGCTTCATGTGCTCCGGCGGCTTCCACGTCTGCGCGGAT
>DATNCZ010000365.1:0-3113 GCA_035553335.1 Gemmatimonadaceae bacterium | reverse complement strand
CGATGCGTGATCGGCCGTCGCGTGGGAAACGTAGTGTGCCTTGGCGAACGGCGACACGACGAGCAGAGGCACGCGAATACCGAGCTGATCGAAGCTCGCACAGCTCGCGGGATACGGACCCGTGGGATTGTCCATCAGAGCCGGGCACAGCAACTCCGCATCGCTGATGCTCGTGCAACCCGCCCCACCCCCGGGCTGTTCGCTCTCCGGCGGGCTCGAGAGATCCGCGCACTGGCCTGGGAATATTCCGTCCGGTGTTCGCGAGTTTCCCTGCCGAGCCGGCGGAGGCATCACGTGATCGTAGAATCCCCCATGCTCGTCCCAGGTGATGAAAATGACTGAGTCCTTCCATTCCGGACCGTTGCGAACCGCGTTGACGATTTGTGAGACGAACGCCTGACCTCGCTCCACGTCGGTCGGAGGGTGCTCGTCGTTCTCCTCGGGTCCTCCAAAAACTGGATCGACGAGCGACACCTGGGGCAACTCCCCCGCCCCCGGTTGACCTTCGGCCTGAGCCAGAAAGGTCTGCAGCGTCGGAAAGTGCGGGTCCATGCCCAAGCCGCCCTGCTGGCGAAAAAGGAAGGCTTGAGGTCCGCTCTGAGAGTAGTCCGCCCAAGATACCGCTCGGCTGTCGAGCAGGTCGAAAATCGTACCCGTGATGGGTGCGAAGCCGCCCTGCGGAGCAGCGTCGAGGGTCGTCACATGGCCGAACGAAGTGGCCGCCATGAGATACATCCGATTCGGCAGCGTCGGGCCGAGCACCGATGAGAAATACCGATCGTCGATCGCGAACGTCTGTGCGAGCTCATAGTAAAAGGGCAGGTCGTCCTGTGTGTAGAACCCCATCGTCTGATCTTCCGTGGCCGACTCGACGCCGTTGTCCGGCTGCTCCATCACGTCGTTCACCCGTACGAAGCCGTCGTTCGGCGAGGCGAGCAGAGTTCCGTTGGGATCACTGAAATTGGCCTCGAGATGGGTCTGAGGCCAAGCATGTGCGAGGTCCGGAATCACGCATCGCGTCGGCTCGTGAAAGGCCGTGACACGGCTGCCGTCGTCGTCTGGATTCGAGTTCGTGCACGCCAAGCTGCCCGTCGCATCGATGCCGCACGATAGACCGTCGACGCACTCGTGATCGCCCCGTGCGCAGCCGGCTGATGAGGCGTAGTACGGGCTTCCCGGCGCGTACGCGAGAGCGCCGAAATAGTTGTCGAACGAATGATTCTCCATCATCACGATGATGACGTGATTGACCTTGTAGATGTCGCCGCCTCGCGAGAATCTCGGTGACTCGTGAGCGGGTGCGCTCGAGCTGCCGGTGCACGCGGCGACGAGCGACAACGCGGCAAGTGACAACGCGGCGACCGGCGCGAGCCTCGCGAGCGATCTCACCCCCCTGACGGTCCAGGCAACCACTCGCTCATTGTAGGCCCGATGATGATTGAGCAGGCGACCGCGATTGAGTGCGGTCGCGAGAATGCGCGACGGGTCCGGCCAGCCCGTTTGCGGCTGGCCGGCCCAAACACTGAAGGCTCATTCCACGCTAGGGTTTCACCTCGAGCTTGTTGATCACGTCGACGACGCCCTTGACACCTTTCGCATCGTGTTCCGCCCGATCCTTGGCGTCGTCGGAGTTTACGTGCCCAGTCAGCGCGACGACGCCGTCCTTGGTTTTCACGCTAATGTGGGTGGCTCGCTTGCCGAAATCACCGACGAGCTCCGACTTGACCTTGGTCGTGATGTAGGAATCCTTCACCGGGTGCTGGTCCTCCGCGAAGGCGGTACCCAGCGCCAGGCCGCACAATGCGGCAGTTAGAACGACGAGTCGTTTGGGATGCATACTCTCTCTCCACTTCGATTGAAAAGAAACGCTGTCCGATAGACTACCGGCGTTTGAAGAACTGCACTGCGCGCTCCTGTCTCTGAGCCGCGGCAAGCGTCTCGAACGTGCCGAGATTCTTACGCCGCCGGGTTCGCGGATCGATCTTGCGCGAGTAGAGCCGGTAGTGGCCGGATTTGAGCTTGCGGATCATGCGAGCGCCTCGCAATTCGCGTGCCAAACAGCTCCGGATGAGAAATTCGGCCGCAACTGGCTGCGACGGTCACGCTCAGGCCGGGTCGGCCTCCGCGGGAGTGATCTCGGTTTCGAGCCGCCGTCCGCGGCGAATCAGCTCGAGCGGCATGGGGGAACCAATGCGCGAGCCGATGAGAAGTCGATGCAGGTCGTCGACGCCACCCACCCGGTGAGCGTCGAACCCAATGATCAGATCTCCGGCCTCGATTTCCACGGAAGCCGCGGGCCCACCCGTGAGTACGTTCAGCACCCGTGCGGCGCTCGACTGCTCGAGATCGAAGTGGCGCCGCAGCCGCTGCGGGATCATGACGGTTTGGGCGCCGATGCCCAAACCCGCGCGCCGCACGCGGCCGTGGCGCAGCAGTTCCATAGCGACCCGCTGCACGGTGTCGATGCCGATCGCGAAACAGATGCCCTGCGCTCCCACGATGATGGCCGTGTTCATCCCGATGACGCGCCCACGCCAGTCCATCAACGGGCCGCCGGAGTTGCCGGGATTGAGTGCCGCATCCGTCTGGACCACATCCTCGATCAATCGCCCCGTACTGGCACGCAGCGTACGCCCCAGCGCGCTCACCACGCCTGCCGTCACCGTGCAATCGAATCCGAGCGGATTACCGATCGCTACGGCGATCTGACCGACGCGCAACTCGCGGGAGCTGCCGAGGGTCAGGGTCGCCATCGGCGCCGCGACTCGAATCAGTGCCGTGTCAGTGTGAGGGTCGTCTCCGAGGCGTTCCGCCGCAAGGTCATCGCCACGCGCCGTTGCCACGCGCAACGCACGCGCGCCGTGCACGACATGGCTGTTCGTGAGAATCAGCCCGTCCGGCGTGAAGGCGAATCCGGAGGCACCGCCAGTACCGCCTCGACGCGCGTTCTTCTCAGCGCGAATGCTCACGACGGCCGGCGTCGCCGCCTCGGCGATTCCGGTGACCGTGCGAGAGTAAGCGTCGAGTACCTCGCGATCGTCGCGGAGCGCGCGAGCATCCTCTGGCGGGCTCTCATCAGGCCCCTGCGGGGCAGAGCGATGCGACGATTCGTT
>DATNCZ010000364.1:0-16305 GCA_035553335.1 Gemmatimonadaceae bacterium | reverse complement strand
GGCCAAGTGGTGGAGTGTTCGATTTCGCGGACAACACGCAGACAAACGCACGACTCACTGGGGCCTGGTTGAATCCCACGTCGCGCCTGACGTCGACGTTGGCGTTGTCGCAGCTCGACCACCTGTCGCGAACGAGTCCATATACCGACCCGATAAAGGGTACCGGCGACCGCCAGCTCCAGCGACTCGGCGAGGCCGACGTGTTGTACACGCACACGAGTGAAGCCGCGACGATCGACATCGGTACGCAGGTGCATCAGGAATACATCATGTCGACCGACGGCCGCATTGCCGGTGGTCCGCGCACGCTGATGTCCGCGGACCCATACGCGCAGGCCGAGTGGCAACTGGGGCGCTGGAGCATCGTGCCGGGTGCGCGACTGTCGTGGAGCCAGCAGTTCGGCACGTACATGAGTCCGCGAATCGCGGCGCGCTTTCGCGTGGACTCATCGCTCATCCTGCGCGCGTCGGTGGGTCGTGGATTTCGTGCGCCGGATTTCAAGGAGCTCTATCTCGATTTCACGAACGACGCCGCGTACTACGCCGTGCACGGCAACCGTGCGCTGCGGCCGGAGCACGCCGACAATGCGTCGCTCGGGGCTGAATGGGCCGGCGCGCGCGCGTATGCCCGTACCCAGCTGTACGTGAACGAGCTGCACGACTTCATCGAGACGCAGCCGTTGGCCAGTTCCGGGCAATTCGCCGAATTCACGTACGGCAACATTTCGAGGAGCACCACGCGCGGGATCGAAACCGAAACCGGAGTGAATCTCGGACCGCTGAGCGGAGAGATCGCGTACGCGTATCTCTACACTTACGATCGCGGGACGGCCGGTCCTCTACTGAATCAGCCTCCCCATTCCGGGCATGTGCGGCTCAGTGGGCCGTTGCTCTTCGGTGTGCGAGCGAGCGTGGTCGACGTCTACACGGGTAGTACTCCCATGGAGCGTGCGGACGACGGCAGCATCTCGAGCACGCGCGACGCGTACAATCGCGTCGATCTTCGCTTCGCGCGACAGTCTTTTGGTCACGCGGACATTTCTGTCGGCGTGACCAACGTTTTCGACTCGAGACCAGCGCGCTGGGCGGATCCCACTGTACGGCGGATATACGCGGGGATCACGTTGCACGCGCGCGGCGCGAATACACAAGCCCCACAATGAACACGTTCTTCGATTCACTCGTGCCGTTCATGTCGCGTACCGTGACCGTCATCTCGCGTTGCGCTGGTCGCATCGGTCTCTCCGTCATCGCTGTCGTGGGAATGAGTATGGTGCCGCTCTCATCTGCTACAGTCGGTGCGCAGGCGCCTGCATCCGCACGACAAACGGCGGCACGCGGCGCGACATCTGTCGCTGCATCCGCTGTCGGCACGCTTCTGGTCGCGCATGGCGGCGGACCTGCATGGGACGCGAATGTCGAGAACCTTGCGAAGTCCGTGCACACCGGCGGCCCCGTTGCGGTGAGCTTGCTCATGGGTCCCGGTGCAGCGACGCATCGCTTTCAGGACGCCGTGGCACAACTCGTCGCGAACGGGGCAAAGGAAGTCGTCGTCGTTCCTGTTCTGGTTTCGAGCCATAGCGGACACATCGAGCAGATTCGATATCTCGCTGGCGAGACGGATTCGCTCGACACGGAGATGATGCACCATCTGCACATGTCGGGTATCACCAGGCCGACGCAGGATGTGCCCATTCGCGTCACCGCGGCGCTCGACAACGCACCGCAGCTCGCGCGCGTTCTGGCGGATCACGCAAAGTCGCTTGCGACCGATCCGGCGCATCAGGCGCTCTTTCTCGTTGGCCACGGACCGAATGACGCCGAAGACAATGCAGCCTGGATGAGCAATCTGCGGCAGGTTGCCGATAGCGTTCGCACGTGGACCGGCTTCAGCGACATCAAGATCGGCCTGCTTCGTGACGACGCGCCAGCTCCCGTTCGGGCAGAAGCAGTCAGGGAGATTCGCGAGACCATCCTGTTGCAGAACACCGCGACCCGGAAGCCCGTGGTCGTCGTCCCTATACTCGTTTCGTCCGGGGCCGTGGTCGACACGAAGATTCCCCATGATCTGAAGGGTCTCCCTATCGTCTACAAGGCCGTTCCGTTGCTGCCGCATCCAACGATGGCTCGCTGGGTCGAGGCGCGCGTGAGGGAGGTCGATCGTACGGTACCGGCGCCGGTTGAGAAATCGGCGGAATCATCAGCCACATCGCCCGCCCATTCGCCAGCGCACTCGTCGGAGCATTCGCCAACTACGCCTTTCATGCAGTGACGATTCCGCCGGCACGCGACATTCCGCCCCGGACGTCCGATGCCGCTCGGGCGCCATCTGTCTTGCTGGTGGACGAGCACGCCCTCGTCCGGGCCGGGCTGCGTTCGCTCATAGATGCCATTCCCGGATTGAGCGTTGTCGCCGAGGCGGCGGAGGTAGCAGACGCAGTCGAGGTGGCCCGGCAGCATCGGCCCGATGCCATTCTGGTGAGCGCGGCGGCCTGGGCTCGAGGCGGTGCCGACGTCGGCTCCCGGTTGCGACGCGAACTGCCGCAGAGCTGCGTGCTCGTGATCGGAGGCGAACCCGATGCGGACAGAACCACCGGCCTTGCGGGGGGATACTGCTGCCTCCCACGCGAGGCAGGCATCCAGGAGTTCTGCACCGCGATATCGTCGTTGCTGGGCGGGCGGTGCGCCGACTGTGGCTTTCGGCGTGATGCGTGTCCAGCGATGCAGAACGTCGCCTTGCTCAGCCGCCGGGAACGTCAGGTGGCGGTGCGGGTTGCCGAGGGTCTCACGAGCAAGCAGATAGCATCGATGCTCGGCGTTGCGATCCGGACTGTAAATACCTACCGCGAGAGCCTTGCCCGGAAGATCGGCGCTTCATCGGCAGCGGCGCTTACTCGATTCGTGATCGAATCCGGCCTGCGCGACACCAACGTCGCGGACGGCGACGGATCGCGAGGCTGACGGAAATCTGACCGGATCCGCCCACCGGCGCCGCTCGGTGGCACAACGCGTCGCTGCTGTCTAAGTTCAACCAATGCCGACCTTTGGAAACGGGCGCCGCGTCGCGGTTGTGGCGGGCGTGAGAACGCCGTTCGCGCGCGCCGGTACTGTCTTCAAGGGACTCTCGGCGATCGAGCTCGGCAAGCTGTGCGTGAGCGAGCTGCTCCAGCGATCGAATCTGAGCGGGAGCGAGGTCGAGGCACTGGTATTCGGAACCGTCGTTCCAAACGTGCTGGCGCCGAACATCGCGCGCGAAGTCTCGCTTATGCCGATGTTGCCCAAGGGCGTTCAGGCATACAGCGTGAGCCGCGCTTGCGCGTCGGCAAATCAGGCGATAACGGACGCCGCGGACCAGATCGCGCTGGGCCACAACGACGTGGTAATCGCCGGTGGTGCCGAGTCGCTTTCCAACGTGCCGGTTCTGCATTCGCGTGGCTTCGCGGATGCTCTCGTTGCCGCTTCGCGCGCCAAGTCACTCACCGGCCGCGTCGGCGCGCTTGCCCGGCTCCGGCCCAGAGATCTGGTCCCCATCACGCCGGCGATCGCGGAGCCGACTACCGGCGAGACGATGGGCGAGAGTGCCGAGAAGATGGCCAAGATCAACGACATCTCGCGCGAGGATCAGGATCACTTCGCGCTTCGCTCGCACAGGCTTGCGGCTGCCGGCACCGCCGACGGTAGGCTGACCGCCGAAATCTCGCCGGTGCTGGTGCCGCCGCGGTACGACCCTGTCGTGAAGACCGACAACGGCATACGTGAAGACACATCGTATGAAAAGCTCGCTGCGCTGAAACCTGTCTTCGACAGACGTTACGGTTCCGTCACCGCCGGCAATTCGTCGCCGTTGACGGACGGCGGTGCGTGCGTCCTTCTCATGAGCGAGGCTAAGGCGAAGTCGCTCGGCTACGAGCCACTGGGCTACATCAAATCGTACGCATACGCCGCGCTCGATCCCGGCGAACAGCTCTTGATGGCCCCGGTGCTTGCTGCACCTGTTGCGCTGCACCGGGCGGGGCTCACACTTGCCGACATGGATCTCGTCGAGATGCACGAGGCGTTTGCGGCGCAGGTTCTATGCAATCTCAAGGGGTTCGAGTCGGTGGAGTGGGCGCATCGGGCCGGCTTGGAGCATCCGGTCGGTGAAGTCGATCGCGCGCGACTGAACGTCATGGGCGGCTCGATCGCACTCGGCCATCCTTTCGGCGCGACAGGCGCGCGCATAACTACGACGTTGCTGAACGAAATGGGTCGCCGCGATGCGCAGTATGGACTCATGACGGTTTGCGCAGCCGGCGGCCTCGGCTTCGCGATGGTGCTGGAGCGGGACGTATGACGGAGCCTCGCATGAACACTCCGGTCGCGAATGGGCGGTATCAGGCTCCCGTGACCATGGAAATCGAAGATGGCATCGCGATCCTGACGATCGACCTGGTCGGCGAGCCGGTGAACAAGATCACGCGCGGCATGCGCGAAGCGTTCGTCGAATTGTTCGACCGCATCGACCGCGACGACACGGTGAAGGGCGCTGTCCTGATCAGTGGAAAGCCGGATACATTCATCGCCGGCGCAGACATCGAGGAGTTCACTCAGTTGCGCGACGCGGAGGACGCCGAGCGTCTGAGTCGCGACGGACAGGCACTCGTCGAGCATTTTGAAAAGTCGCGCGTTCCGTTCGTTGCGGCGATTCACGGAGCATGTCTCGGCGGCGGATTGGAAGCGTCGCTCGCCTGCAGATGGCGCATCGCGACCGATGACCCCAAAACGATTCTCGCGTTGCCCGAAGTGCAGCTCGGATTGATTCCCGGTGCAGGCGGCACGCAGCGCCTGCCGCGTCTGATCGGAGCCCGTGCCGCGCTGGACATGATTCTCACGAGCAAGAACGTGCGCGCGAAAAAGGCGTTGCAGACCGGCCTGGTGGATGAGATGGTGCATCCCGCAATCCTGCGTCGCATCGCGATCGATCGGGCCAGGGCGCTGGGTGAAGGACGACTCAAGCGCGCGGCGCGCTCGCGCGGCGCATCCGGACTGCTGCTGGATGCGAATCCGGTCGGCCGCAGCGTCGTGTTCAGGAAGGCGCGCGAGGAGACGGAAAAGAAGACGCACGGCAATTTCCCCGCGCCGTTGGCGGCGATCGATGCTGTCGAAGCCGGAATGAACAGGGGAATGCCGGCTGGTCTGCGCGAGGAGGCGCGGCTGTTCGGCCAGATGGCTGCGACTGACGTGTCCAGGCAGCTCATCTTCCTCTTCTTCGCCACGACCGCGCTCAAGAAGGACAGTGGACTTCCCCCAGGTCACACCGCCGCCGCACTCAACATCCAGAAGATCGGAATAATCGGCTCGGGGTTCATGGGTGCCGGCATCGCGAGTGTAGCGATTCAGCAAGGAACGATAGTACGAATGAAGGACGCCGATTGGCCACACATCGGCAAGGGTTTGAGCGCGATCAGCAAGGTGCTGAAGGAACGGTTGACCAGACGACAGATCACGCGCATGCAGTACGCGGATACCATGTCGCTCGTCAGTGGCACGATCGATTATAGCGGATTCGCGAACGTCGATCTCGTGATCGAGGCTGTGTTCGAGGATCTGGACGTGAAGCATGCGGTGCTTCGTGAGGTCGAGGCCGTCGTCAAGCCGGATGCGATCTTCGCGACCAACACGAGCACGCTCCCCGTGACGCGAATCGCTGAAGTGTCGCGGCGTCCCGAGCGCGTGCTCGGCATGCACTTCTTCTCTCCGGTCGACAGGATGCCGTTGCTGGAGGTGATCGTTACCGAGCGTACGTCGGATTCGGTGACCGCAACGGCTGTCGCATACGGCAAGAAGCTGGGCAAGACTGTCATCGTCGTGCAGGACTCGCCGGGCTTCTTCGTGAACCGGATACTCGCTCCGTACATAAGCGAAGCCGGGCGATTGCTGGATGAGGGCGGCTCGATCGAGGCGATCGACAAGGCTCTCGTCGATTTCGGATTTCCGGTAGGGCCCATAACTCTCGTCGATGAGGTGGGGCTCGACATTGCCGGCAAGGTGGGCCAGATCATGTTCGACGAGTTCGGCGCCCGTCTTTCACAACCGGAATCGCTGCGCAGCGTGATCGACGCGGGACGTTTCGGCCGCAAGTCGAAGAAGGGATTCTACATTTACGACGAAGCCGGAAAGAAGGGCGGCGTCGACCAGTCGGTGTACGAGATCTTCGCACCCGGTCGCGCGCGCGTGGAGATGTCCGAAGACGACATTCAGCGTCGCACCGTTTACGCGATGCTCAACGAAGCAGCACGCTGTCTTGAGGAAGGAATCATCCGCTCACCGCGCGACGGCGACGTCGGTGGCGTATTCGGAATTGGTTTCCCCCCGTTCCGTGGCGGCCCGTTCCGTTACATGGACACCATGGGGATCGAGCTGTTCCTGCAGCAACTGGACGACCTGAACGTAAGGTTTCCAGGGCGGTTCGAAGCCGCATCCATCCTGTTGCAGATGGCGCGCTCCAACGCGCGCTTCTACCCGCAGGACTGACCAGCCAACCCCACCAGATGAGTCATACCACCACGTCCACCATCCGCGGCATCGTCGCGGTGAGCATCGCCTCGTTCGGAGTGGCGTGCGCTGCGCGAATCGATCCGTCGCGCCCGATCTACCCGATGCCTCAGACTCGCGCCGAGGCGTCCGATTACAACAGGACGTCCAGCTACGGCGACGTGATGGCGTTCATCAACGGGCTTCGCGCGCGCAACGCGCCGCTTGCGTACGGAGTGATCGGCAAGACGACGGAGGGACGCGACATCCCCTATCTGATTGCGTCGCGGCCGATCGTCAGGACGCCCGAAGAAGCCCGCAAGCTCGGTCGCCCGATCGTGTACGTCAACGCGAACATCCACGCCGGCGAGGTGGAGGGCAAGGAAGCACTGCTCGCGCTCGTGCGTGATCTCACGTATCAGCGCGGTCCCAACGTACTCGACTCGCTCGTACTGATTGCCGTACCGATCTACAACGCCGACGGAAACGAGAAGTTTGCCGATCAGGCGGTGAATCGCAGGGAGCAGAACGGACCGGAGCTGGTAGGCACCAGAGCGCAAGGACAGGGCCTCGATCTCAATCGCGACTACGTGAAGGCCGAAGCACCCGAAACGCGGGCATCGCTCGCGATGTTCGACAAGTGGGATCCGGACGTGTACGTCGATCTCCACACGACCGACGGAAGCTTTCATGGCTTCGCGCTGACGTACTCTCCATCGTTGAATCCGGCATCGTATGCGCCGGGCTTCGCTGGCGGTCTCACACGCGATACGATCCTTCCCGAGATCCGCGCTCGCATGCACAGCCGCGGCTTCGAGGTGTTCGACTATGGCAACTTCGGTCGCGAAGACGGTCGTGCCCAGCTGACCGACACGGTGAAGGACGGCTGGTACACTTACGAGCACACGCCGCGCTACGGAACCAACTATTACGGAATACGCGGCCGCGTGTCCATCCTGAGCGAAGCGTTTTCGCACGACCCGTTCAAGCGTCGCGTCGCTTCGACCTACGCGTTCGTTCAGGAGATTCTGTCGGCCACAGCGAGACATGCGGCGCAGCTCGAGCAGATCAGATCGACCGCCGACAACGTGCAGGACGCCAACGTTCCGATCCGTTCCCGGATGACCACCAAGCCGTTCGATGCGCCAATTCCTTTCGAAGTTCTGACGCGGACTGGTGATTCGACGCTGACCCAGGCCGGCGTTCCCAGGGGATTACGGCGCACTGGCCGCTTCATCACGCAGGTGATGCCGGTGTACGACCGTTTCGAGCCGACGCTGGAGGTGCGTCATCCCGATGCGTATCTGGTCCCGAACGACGCGAAGATCGTGGCGCTCCTGGAGCTCCATGGACTCAGCGTCGAACCCTTCTCGCCCAGCGGAACGGGCAATCGGCTGTCCGTATTCACAGTCGATTCAGTCATCACGTCGGCGCGCCCGTTTCAGGGGCACCGGGAAACTCGCGTGACTGGAACGTGGAGTACACCATCCGCACGTGACGTTTCCGCCGGCGGATACGTGGTCGTACCGGCAACAGGGCGCTTCGGCCCGCTCGCCGCTTATCTTTTGGAGCCGGAATCCGATGACGGACTCGTCGACTGGAATTTCTTCGACACGTCGATCGCAACCGGCAAACCGTTCCCAGTAATCCGCTTATACAAGTAAGATGATCCGAAACGCACTGCTCTATCTTTCCAACCAGCCGCGAGTTTTCAAGTTCGTCAAGACGAATCGCCTGGCCAAGGGGTTCGCCTCCCGCTTCGTCGCTGGCGAGACGCTCGAGACCGCGGTTCCCGCGGTTCGGGAGCTCAACGGCCGCGGAATCACGGCGTCGCTCGACCTGCTCGGCGAGAGCGTTCACAACGAAGCCGAAGCTCGAGCCGCGGGCGCTGAATACCTGAAGATCCTCGATCGCATCGCGCGTGAGAAGCTCGATGCGAATGTGAGCGTCAAGCTCACGGCGATGGGTCTTGACGTTTCCGAATCGCTGTGCGTCTCGATAATGGGCGACGTACTCGAACGGGCGCGAAAGTACGGCAGCTTCGTCAGGCTCGACATGGAAGCGAGCAACTACACACAAAAGACGCTCGAGTTGTTCGAGAATCGCCTGTATCCGGAATTTCGCGGTACCGTCGGAGTCGTGCTCCAGAGCTATCTGTATCGCACACAGGCGGACGTCGAGCACATGAACGCGCTCGGTGCTCGCGTGCGCATATGCAAGGGTGCTTACAAGGAACCGGCGAGCGTCGCGTTTCCCGAAAAGCGTGACGTGGATGCGAATTACATCACGTGCATGCAGAGTCTCATCCTGCACGGTACCTATCCCGGTATCGCCACGCACGACGAAGTCATAATCGAGAAGGTGAAGCAGTTCGCACGCGAGAACGACATCAAGCCCGATCGCTTCGAATTCCAGATGCTGTACGGGGTTCGCCGCGATCTGCAGGAGAAGATCGTCCGCGAGGGCTGGAGAATGCGGTGCTATGTCCCGTTCGGTACACAGTGGTATCCTTACCTCATGCGCCGGCTCGCAGAGCGTCCCGCCAATGTCGCTTTCATGACCGGCAACATCGTCAAGGAGATGGTGCGCGGCCGACGTTGAGCCGCCACTGAGCCCCATATGGGCCGATTCCTTCCCGCCGATCATGACGCTGGCGACGCCAACACGGTTGGCGGTTACCGTGCGGTGCATTCCCGGCCGGCTGCATTCGAGGGCAGGGACGGCGCGTCGTACAGCGTGGACATCGTCGTCGACGAAGTGCGCGAACCGGCCGGACGGTTCGGCGCCTATCTGCTGTTCGTACACTGGCGCCGCGGCGATCCATCGGCCGCCGGCCATCTCGAAACCGACTACATCGCCTTCGGCGAGACGGAGGACGCAGCGCGCACCACACTTGGCGCGATGCGGTTGAGCGACGCGAAACGCACGCTCGATGATCTGATCACCCGTGCACAGACGCCGGAGCGGCCGTGGTACGACGTCATGCGAGATTCGTGACGGAGACGCCACGAAGCATCGAGGGACCATCACGCCTCGGCCGTGTCCTGTCGGGCACCGGTGGTGTGTGGCAGGTGCGGACGTGCACAGGTGAGATGCACGACGCTTCGTTGCGTGGCCGTCTCAAGCTGGTGAGCGATTCAGGCGTGAAGCTTTCGGTCGGCGACAACGTCCGGGTCATCGAGGGCGAGCGCGGGGACGGTTGGATGATCACCGAGATTCTTCCGCGCACGTCGCAGCTCGCACGACGTGAACCGGGCGGCCGCGCAGGCGAGCGCGTCGTCGTTGCGAATCTGGATCAGGTAATCGTCGTGTTCGCCGCTGCCAACCCCGAGCCGCATCCGCGAATGCTGGATCGCTTTCTCGTGATCGCCGAAGCCAACTCCCTCGCCGCGCGCGTAGTGATCAACAAGACCGACCTGGCGGACGAGGAAGAGATCCGCGTGCGCTTCAGCGACTACGCCGCCGCCGGATATCCCGTCCACCTCACGAGCGCGATCGAGAGGACCGGAATCGCGGAGCTGCATGCCGTGTTCGATGGAAGGACGAGCGCGCTGAGCGGTCCATCTGGAGTCGGCAAGTCGTCGCTGATGAATTCGCTGTACCCAGGCCTCAACTTGCGAGTCGGTGCGATCAGTGAATCGGTGAACAAGGGACGCCACACCACCGTGGGCGCGGTGATGCATCCGCTTCCGGCTGGTGGCTACGTCGCGGACACTCCCGGACTGCGCGAGGTAGGAGTGTGGGGGCTCGACCCTGTGGATCTGCCGGACTGCTTTCCGGAATTCCGGCCTTTCATCCACGAATGCCGCTTCGGGAACTGTTCACATCTATCGGAGCCTGGCTGCGCCGTCATCGCGGCCGTTCAGTCCGGAGCGGTGAGCGCAGCCAGATTCGATAGTTATTCGAGACTGCGTGTCGAACTCGAGGAGACGGAAAAGCGCTGGAGTAAGTAGCCGCAGTATCTCGTCGGCATCCGGCTCGGCCGGGTCGATCAGTGACCGTGCCTGCGAGTCTCCCAACCCTTCCTGGCAGCCTTGCTTCTCTCCGCGTGACTCTCGGAATGGCCACCCTTTCGTTCCGGCTCGCGATTTTCACTTCTGTCGCGTCCGGATCCGCCGGCTTTTCTCCCGCCGTGGCTTATCGCGTTTTCCGTTGCCCATGCGCGTCGCTCCGATTCCTTCTCCGGAACACCGCGCGACTCGTACCCCTGTTCGATGTGTTCGGCCTGTCTCTTCTGCTTGTCCGTGTATGCAGATTTGTCGCCCCGTGGCATCGTGCCCTCCTGTTTGCGTGTAGAAGTGCCGCTGCGGAATCGTGCATAACACATGCCCTCCTGTGAGTGTCAACGCAGCTGCGCGTCGTCGAGCGTCGCTGTCTGGTTCCTAGCCCCACGTGAGCTTCACGAGCTGGATCAGGTTGCCGCAGCTGTCGTCCAGCACCGCGATGATGGAGCCCGTCGTGGACGTGACCGGCACGGTGAACTTCACGCCCTTGGCCACCAATCGATCGTGCTCCGCTTGCACGTCGTTCACGAGGAACTGGGCCGCTGGCCGGCCCTGCGCGCGTACCGCTTCCTGGTAGGCCTTGCCCGCCGGGTTGGCGTTGGACTCCAGCACCAGCTCGGTGCCGTCCGTGTCCTCCGGCGACACAACCGTGAGCCAACGGTAGTTCCCCTGGGAGAAGTCGGCCTTTTTCTGAAAGCCGAGCGTGTCCGTGTAGAACCGAAGAGCCCTGTCCTGATCGTCGACGTACAGCGTTGTCCACTTGATGCGCATCGCGTTTTCTCCCTCTTTGGTTGTTGTTGATACTTCCGCGGCTTCGCGGATGACGGGTTCAGATTGTCCCGGCCGACTCCGGCATTCTCGTCAGCAGATCTTCGAGGTTTCCGGCCATCATCTTCCAGCCATAACGTGCGCCGTTGAAGTTCCGCTTCTGAGTCGACTTGAAACCTGACTGCACGAGCGAGAGGCGCGTTCCCGATGCAGCAGGCGTGAGCGTAAAGGTCACGACGGTGTCGATGTCTCCGACAACCCACGTGTAGCTGAGCTTCCTGTGCGCTTCGCTTTCGAGGATTCGACAGTTCACGCTGCCGTCCCAACCTGGGTGTGGCGCAGCCCTGAACGAGAACTCGGCGCCCGGCTCGAGCGCGAGGCCCACAACGGGCAGCAGCCACTCCGCGAGTAGTGAAGGATCGGTGAGCGCCCGCCATACCTTTTCCGGCCGATGGGCCAAATCGAATTCGAACGAAATGGTTTCGGTTTGCGATTGCATCGTGGTATCGACGCGCGTCATCGGTCCATTTTCTCCAGCAGTCGTTCGAGGCGATCGACGTGCTCTGTCCAGAAGGCGCGATAGTGCGCGATCCAATCGATGAGCGGCTTCATCCCGTGCGGATCCACCCTGTAGTAGACACAGCGCCCCTCGCGCCGGCCGTTCACCAGCCCGGCCTCCTTCAAGGCGGCAAGGTGCTGAGAGACCGCTGGTTGCGAGATGTCGAAGCGCGCGGTGAGGTCCTTCACTGCCGCTTCGCCGCGCGTCAGCGACTCGAAGATCGCTCGACGGCTGGGGTCAGCCAGTGCCTGGAAGATCCTGTTCTCGGCCGCAGCAGTGTTCTGCATGGCCAAATGATAAGTAGCTGCTTATGAATCGTCAAGTACGGGATCGCGTGATTGGCGCCGGCCACGGTCAGTATCAGCGATGAAAGGCGCCTGACCTTCGCGCTTCGCTAACTGTTCGCGGGGACCAGCCTGGTGCTGCGCGTGATGAACAGCAGCGTCACGACGATCGCGACGACGGCGGTAATGGTGCATGACAGGACGACGCCCCAGCCCAGGCCCGCCTGGGCTGCCTTCACGAGATAGGACGTCCACAGTTTTTGAAGTCCCACATCCAGCGCGCCAGCCAGTGCGCCAGACATTGCAGCACCGATCGCGAGCATCCCCTTTCCGGTAAGACGTCCGCGGACTCTCCCCGAGATCACCAGTGCAAGCCAGCACGCTATCGCTGCGACGGCCGTGCGCTGCACCAGACGGATCATCGCCGTGCGCCAGATCGCCGGCATGATGCTGGCGCCGAGCAATTTGCGAAACAGCATGTTGAGCGGAACCACGCCGATCGCGAATACGATCACCGCGTACGCGATCGCGAAGAGCAGTATGACGCGTGATACGCGGATCGTCTGCGGAGAAGCCGAGCTGTAGAGGTGGCCTCTGGAATCTGTTCTAGCCATCATCTCCAAAGGACTGAGAAGCATGCGGATCGGTCACCGGAGGTCGCTCGGTGATACTGCCGTGGCCAGCGCTCAGGCTGGCCGCGCGATGGTTGGACTTGCCGACAGCTCGCGAGCCAGCGCCATGAGCTGCCGCGGATCGGCGGGCGAATCGACGTATGGGAAGCTCACGACCGGAACGGTCAGCAGCAATTCCTTGAGTAGCGCCTGATTGGTGCGTTCCGCAGTGCCGCCGCGCGCCCGGGAGAGTGTCGTCAGCACTACGGCTCGCACACGCAGCCCGTGCTCTCGTACGATCTGCGTATTCATGAGAACCTGGCTGACTGCTCCCACACCATTTGGCGACACGATCACGATGTCGAGTCCCCACCGTCTGAACAGCGTCGCAAAGGTCTCGGTCTCGGTGATCGGCGCCAGCAATCCACCCGTCTCCTCCACGACCACTGCGTCACTCATCGTGCAGAGCTCGGCGAAAGCGCGATCCAGCATCTCGACGTCGATCGGTGAGTGCCCCCGGCGCGAGGAGACCAGTGGCGAAACGGCGTCATCGAATGCAACAGGTTGCACGAGCCGGTCGGCGTAACTGATGGCGGACGCCGCTCGCATCTGCTCGACGTCGCCAGCTCCGCGTCGGCCAATGGGTTTCATGGGAGCGACGCGAGCTCCCGCTTCGCGCATCGCCGCGATGATCGCGCATGCGACCACCGTCTTCCCGACGCCGCTATCAGTACCGACGACGCCGATTCGCGTCACCGCGATTTCACTCGCCAGTCAATTGCAGCGTCCAGTCCACGGGAGTGTCCTCTCGCAATGAATCCCGGACCGAACAGTATTTGGTGACAGCGAGATCGATCGCGCGCTCCGCGTGAACGCGTTCGATTCCGGGGCCGCCGATCTCGAAGTTGAGCGTCGCGCGTGCGAGCCTCCGCGGAGTGCCGTCCACGCGCTCCGCCTTGACGTTCACAGTGAGTGAGCTGACCGGTGTCCTTCGCTTTGCGAGAATGTCCACCACGTCGGCCGACGCGCAGCTGGCCAGCGCGCAGAGCAGCGTGTCGACCATGCTCGGGCCCGTCTTTGCCGACGTATCGAGACGAATGGTTGGACCACCGGGGCGGCCACCATCGAAGCGGCCCTCGCCAGCCCAGACCACTGTTACTTCCGCCGGTATAGTTCCGCTCATGAGCCCACCTCGATTGGCGCGCGCACCGTATTGCCCCATTCGGTCCACGATCCGTCGTAGTTTCTGACGGTGGGATAGCCGAGGAGGTAGGTAAGGACGAACCAGGTGTGCGCGGAGCGTTCGCCGATACGGCAGTAGGTGATGATATCGTCCGATGCTGCGAGGCCCTGCTCGCGCTCGTAGATCGCGCGCAGATCCGCAGCAGATTTGAACGTGGAGTCACTGTTGGCGGCGCGGGCCCACGGTACCGAGCGAGCGCCTGGAATGTGGCCGCCGCGGAGCGTTCCTTCCTGAGGATAGTCAGGCATGTGTGTGCGCTCACCGGTGAATTCCTGAGGACTTCGCACGTCGATCAGCGGTTTCGCGGCTTTCGATTGCGCGAGCGCGTCCGTGGAGAAGGCACGAATCTTCTCGTCCGAGCGCGGTGGGGCGTCGTACGACGTGCGCGGGAACGACGGACGCTCGGTATTCATCGGACGGCCTTCCGCTTCCCACTTGGCGCGTCCACCGTCGAGCAGCCGAACGTTCTCGAAGCCGAACAGCTTGAACACCCACAGCGCATACGCGGCCCACCAGTTGTTCTTGTCGCCGTAGAGCACGACGGTTTTCGAGTCGTCGATTCCGCGCGAGCGAAGCAGCTCCTGAAACTGTTCGCGGCTCACGTAGTCGCGAATCACGGTATCGTTGAGATCGGTGTGCCAGTCGAGTTTCTGGGCGCCTGGAATGTGCGCGACCTCGTACAGCAATAAATCTTCGTCGCACTCGAGTATGCGAATGGAATCATCGGCAAGTCGTTCAGCGAGCCATTCGGTGCTCACGAGGGCTTCCGGATGCGCGTATCTCTTGGCTGCGATTACAGGGTCGACTTCACTCATAAAAACATCAGTTTGTGAGGGGCGATTATTATAAGATGAATATGGCACCGTTACCAAGGCCGATGGAACCGTATTCCCGCCACATCATCATCTGCACTGGCGGCTATTGCTCGCCAGAGCGAGGCGGCCGCTCGCTGTACACTCTGCTGGCATCGCTGCTTCAGCGTGAGGACTTGCTGTTCGGACCGAATCGCGTGAAGCGTGGCGAGACTCCGTGTCTCGGAGTCTGCGAGGGCGGGCCGATCGTCGTAGTCTATCCCGAAGGAGTGTGGTACGCCGGCGTGACGCCGCAGCTTCTCGAGCGAATAGTGGTGGAGCATCTCAAGGGCGGCCGCGTCGTTGAGGAGGCCGTGTTCCACCGTGTTGCGCCGGTGTAGCGCGCACGCAGCGAACATCTGGCGAACGTGCAACGTCGGCCGGCGATGCGACGGCGTTTACCTGGATCGCGTCGATGCAACACACGTGGCACGCGCTCTGCCAATTACCGTCCGCATGAAAGAGAGAGGTCGCGCGACGTTCGCTGCAGCCCGACTGCGCGCGGCACCGCTTCGTGATGATCGGGCCGATGATCGGTAGCTTGCTGCTCCACGTCGTCGATGCCGATGCAGTCACACCCGCCAACGTCTGGCAGCACTGGGGAGGTGATCCCGGCGCGCTCGTGTCGGTTGTTGTCATGGGGATCTTGTACGGAGTCGGCGTGCGGCGGTTGTGGGCGAGAGCGGGGCGCGGTCACGTGGTGTCGCGCGCCGAGGTCGCGTGGTTCTATCTCGGAATCCTTACGTTGCTCGTGGCACTGTGCTCGCCGCTCGACGCCGTGGCTGACACGCTGTTTTCCGCGCACATGCTGCAACACGTGCTGCTCATCGGAGTCGCGGCCCCGCTTGCGATTCTCGGTGCGCCGCTCCTTCCGTTCCTCTGGTGTGTGCCACACGATGCTCGCGTAGCGGGTGGGCGTGCGTGGAATGCGAGTGGGATGCGGCGTGGCGCTGCGATACTCGTACTGCCACTGCCTGCGTGGGCACTTCACACTATCGCATTGTGGGGATGGCACCTCCCCGGTCCGTACTCGGCGGCACTCGCCAGCGCGCCCATCCATGCACTCGAGCACAGCTGCTTCTATCTCACCGCACTGCTCATGTGGTGGGTGGCGCTCAAGCCGCTACGCGGGCACGGCGGAATTGCGGGATCGCTCCTGGTCGTCGTCGGCACCATGGTGCAGAGCGGTGCGCTGGGCGCCATTTTCACGTTCTCCGGCACACCGTGGTACCACTCGCAGAGCGCCGGCGCCGCACTATGGCATCTCACCACTCTCGAAGATCAGCAGCTGGCCGGGCTCATAATGTGGATTCCCGCGGGATTCGTGTACCTGATCGCACTGCTCGCCGTGCTGCGACGAGTGTTCGATGTGGTGGAGCCGTCGAAGCTGGCGGGCGGTATCGCCGCGGGGATGGTACTCCTGGTCGCCGCCTCCAGTCCAGCGGCGCGTGCGCCCGGCCGCGTCCATGGCG
>DATNCZ010000363.1:0-7811 GCA_035553335.1 Gemmatimonadaceae bacterium | reverse complement strand
TGTGATCGCCCCATGCAACCAGAATACGGTAACCAAAAATCGGGCAGTCCGCTGGCCTGAATGACCTCCGTGCGAAGCGGGGGTAGATTCCGGAAGTCCACTCGAACCCACGTGTCCAATTGACTGAGTCCGCCAAGCGCTGGACGCTCATCGGATCGATACTCGGCTCCGGTGCGGTGTTCATAGAGGGAAGCGTGACGAACGTCGCGCTGCCGGCCATCGCGCGCGATCTGCATCTCGGAATCACGGGCCTGCAGTGGACGATGAACGGCTACCTGCTCACACTGAGCGCGCTCATCCTGCTCGGCGGTGCGCTCGGCGACCGGTTCTCGCGCCGCAAGGTATTCGCGTGGGGACTGGTTGCATTCGCTGCTGCTTCTCTCGCATGTGCAGTCGCGCCGAATCTGATTCTGCTCGTGACCGCGCGCGTGCTTCAGGGAATCGCCGGCGGCGTTCTCATACCGAACAGCCTCGCCCTGCTCGAGTCGACCTTCGAGGGCGAGGAGCGCGGCGCCGCGGTCGGACACTGGGCATCATGGTCGGCGGTATCGACGGCGATAGGACCGCTGGTGGGCGGATGGATCGTGGATGCAGCGTCGTGGCGATTCGTGTTCGTGATCATGGTGCCGTTTGCGATCGCCGGCGCCATCGCGGTGACCGTCTCCGGCCGAGCCACAAAGGAGACGAAATCCGCGGTGGGTGTCGATTACGCCGGTGCTGCGCTCATGACACTCGGACTCGCAGCGGTTGTCGGCGCTCTCATGCTCGGACCCGATCGCGGATTCACGACACTTTATCCGGCTTCGCTCGGCATCACGGGAATTATTCTGCTCATTGCCTTCGTCGTTGTCGAGAATCACACAAAGGATCCGCTTCTCCCACCTGACACTTTCGCATCACGGCAATTCGCTGGCGTGAATGCAGCCACGTTCGCCATATACGCGGCACTGACGGGGCTCTTCTTTCTCCTCATGCTCCAGCTCCAGAACGTACTCGGCTACAGCGCGCTCGAGGCGGGCGCATCGCTGATGCCGATCAATGTGCTGTTGCTGATCATGTCACCAGTTGCGGGGCGACTCGCCGAACGACAGGGAGCCCGGCTACCAATGACTGCCGGGTCTCTGGTGGCAGCGGTTGGAATGCTGCTGTTCGTTCTGGTGCGCCCCGGTGCGAGTTACTGGACTTCGGTGTTGCCCGCCGCAATCGTGTTCGGAATCGGGCTTTCGTCGCTCGTAGCACCACTCACAATGGTCGCGCTTGCGTCGCTCGGTGAGAGTCGTGCGGGTCTCGCGTCCGGCGTGAACAATTCTGTCGCGCGCGTCGCGGGATTGCTGGCTACTGCTATAATCCCGTTGGCCGCGGGGCTCGGTGGCGCTCAGAGTTTGTCTGGCGCGACGCTGGCGAATGGATTCACGCGCGCGATGTTCATCTGTGCGGGACTTTGCGCGCTTGGAAGTGTTGTATCGCTACTTACGATGAGCGGCCGGGCCAGGCGTTAGCGGCATCCGCTTCCACGCAATATCACGTTCCTCCCGGCGATCTACAAATCCGGTAACTCCTCCCTGCGCATCGCGCTGAAAGATGCGGCGCGTGCGCGGCTGGCCCGGCTCGAAGAAGACGTCGCGCACTTCGGGCAGAAAGAACCGATCCGCGTGACCGGCGCGCTTCATCACCAGTGAATCACCTGCGCACTGGAGAGTCGCAACGATGTCGGATGTCATTGCATAGCGGCCATTGTAGCCGCAGAGTGTGGCGCGATCGAGCTCGATCGATGGCGGATCCTTCTGTACCGCCAGTACCTGCGACGCGATCAGCCGCCAGCCGTTCGCTCCATCGAGCCACGTGTCGGTCATGCGGAACCTGCTGCGGATGATCTGGCCGTAATAGTTCAGATACTCGTTGTCCTCGTGCGTCACCACGGCAACGTTTCCGTGCAGCGCGACCTTGAAATCGTCGATCGCCAGATTGCCCACGAGGCCCGGGCCCAGCGGCTGGATGGAGGCGAGGATTTCGGGCTTGCTGCGAATTACATCGTTCTCGTCGACCTGGATCATGCCGGGATCCAGCAACCGGTTCCAGACTGCAGTGTCACCGGGTGCGATTGCGTTGAGCAGGGCCTGGGTGTTTGCGCGGAGGACGCTGTCGGCCGTTGCCTGAACGGGTGTACGCCCTCTACTCGATCGACTCATCAAGCTATCCTGCCCGCCCAGGGCGCTCGCGAACGTGATCGCGGCAAGCATGCTCAGTGCGATTTGCGTCATTTTGTCCTCGGGTTTGCGGCCATGCATATGTCGCAGCGAAACGTTGAACCGCGTCTGAAATCATCGCAGATGAAAGAGCTCCTGGTGGAAGGCGTTTCCAGCGAATCCATGCGCAACGAAATCCTCCCGCAGCTCCTTCCCAAAAATAACCGGCCCGCAGAACCAGATGTCCGCGGACTTCCATTCCGGCACGACTCTGCGAATATCCTCTCCGGTCATTCGCCCGTCCTCGGCCGCGACCCACACGCGCAGAAGTACGTGCGCGGATTCCGCGAGTGCGCGTAGCTGATCGATAGGCGCGATGTCGCGCGAGCCCGTCGCGTGGAACAGGTCGATGGCCTTTCCGTCGGGGTGGGCCGCGAGTTCCTGCATCCGAGAGACGAACGGCGTGATGCCGATTCCTGCGCTCACCCAGATCTGGCGGTTGCTCTCTCCCTCGAAGGTGAAGCGGCCGTACGGGCCCTCGACCGTGACGAGCGTGCCTGGCTTCAGTGTGCTCGGAAGCGACCGTGTGTAATCTCCCAGTCCCTTGATGAGGAAAAGCAGGTGACCGTCGCCCTTCCACGTGGACGAGATCGTGAACGGATGCGGCCCTTCCCCATCCTCGAAGTTCACGAATGCGAACTGCCCCGCATTGTGGCCGCTCCAACGGTCCTTGAGACGGATGCTGACCTGTAGAATCCCCACGTCCGCGCGCGATGTGACCTCATCGATCTCGCCGACAGCACGATGCGTGTGTCCAACTCTGCGAAACAGCATCAGGATCGCTGACACTGTCCCCGCCGCCATCAGTGCGACGATCACGTACGAAATCGCGTGGGACCAGTACGAGATCTTTATCAGGACCACGCCGTGGAACACGAGGAGGAGAAATACTATCGCCAGCAGCCGGTGAGTCTTGAGGAAGTAGCGATACGGAAACCAGCGCAGCAGCGCGAGTATCACGAGTACGACGAGCGCGTAGAAGCAGATCTGACCGACGGATCGCGCCGGACTCTGCAGCGTGCGGAGAAGCGCCGGTCCTTCTGCACTCGCCGCGGCGCGTCCCGGCTGCCGAGCGGCCGGCGCCATCACACCAAGGGCGCTGAGCCAGCCGGGTCCGCTTATCCACAGCCAGTGCGCGATCGCCATGACGAGGCCGGTGACGCCGAGCCACTTGTGCAGCCGGTACTCCTTGTCGAGCCCGCCAATGAAGGACTCCACCCTCGACGATCGTACCGCCAGTATCATCGCCACACTTATCACGCCCATGGCGAGGATGCCAGTGTAGTTGATGAGCGACAGCCGCACCTGCGAGAACGGAGCGGTGTGCAGCAGGATCGGATCGGCGGCGATCCACAGAGCCGTGAGGCCGATGCACAGTACCCAAAAGCTGACCTTGATGCGCGTCATTTCCCCAGCCCGATGTGGAAATCGCCCCACCGTGAGACCTCGTGATCCGAGGAGGAGGCGACTGCATGACCCGCCTTACGCATGGATCATGCTCCCGCGGTCGCGTCAGCGCATGACGGAGCGCGCCCTCGATCGCATCCAGTGACGCCGCTGGTCAGCCTGCTCGAGCGTGCAGTTCGACGCTCCGATGGGGGACCTACACGGCGTCGATCTCGTCGATCCGCCTCTGGTGCCGGCCGCCGTCGAAGGGAGTGTTCAGCCACATCTCCAGTATCTGGATCGCCAGCTCCTCCGACACCATCCGCTCGCCGATCGAAAGCACGTTGGCATTGTTGTGCCGTCGTCCCAACTCAGCCGAGTCCAGGTTCCAGCAGAGGGCGGCGCGTACACCCTTCACGCGGTTCGCAACCATCGCCTCGCCGTTTCCGGATCCGCCAATCACGATCCCGCGCTCGGTGTCGCCACTCGCGACTGCGACAGCAACAGGATGACAGAACAGGGGATAATCCACCGGCAGCTCGGAGTCGGTCCCGAAATCCTTCACTTCATGCCCGAGCTCGGCGAGCCGTGCCTTGAACATTTCCTTGTAACGGAAGCCCGCGTGGTCCGATCCGATTGCTATGCGCATTTGATGGCTGTGATGTTGGTTTGACGATGTTCACTAACTATACCACGAACTGCATCCGACCTAATGTTCTCGTGCGCGCACGAGGTGCACCCCTGCCCGATCGCGCACACCAAGGTACACGATGTCACCAGCGCCGAAGCCGATGATCGTCGTCCCGCTCGGGACCGCGACACGGTCGACGAGTTTCCCCGTATTGTCGATCACGTCGTACTCCGGCCCGTGCGCAGTCGTGTCCTGGCTCGTTGTCCGGACCCACAATCTGCCTGCGGGATCCGCATGCACCGCGCCAGCCGCGAACGCGGGCCGGTAATCGGGGAGATCCGACGGCGCGACGACGCGCGCGGGCGCGGCTGTGCGGCGCCCCGGAATGCCAGCTTCGGCCGGCGCTCCCCTCCCACCGCCGCGCTGACTCGTTGCGCGCGCCGAGTCGAGCAGCGCACGCTTGGCAGAATCGGTCAGCCTCTGCCAGTCGAACGGAATCTTCGGCCCCGACGTTCTGTGTCCGTCGGCGTCGATGAAATCCACATGGTAGTCAGCACGCAGAATCGCGATGGTTCCATCGGGGAGAAGATCCCAGTCATCGACCATCTGCACGGGGTTGATGACCGGTGAAATCTGCATCCCTGCGTCGGTGCGCACGTAAACGAGTTTCGTTGCCTGCACCTTCATGAACGCAGTGGTGTCCGGCTTGCGAGTCCTGAGATCGAAGCGGACGATGGGCGCCGAATCGGCGGCCTGCGGCGGGACGGGATCCTGACCCGGCTGCGCGACGGTGCGCACCATGTTGACGTGATTGCTGTACACCAGGCGGCCGCGCGCGTCGAAGCCTGCGTTCCCTCCGCGCGCGCCGCCCATCAATGCGGCTGCGTCCTGCGGGCGCGGAGCGGCGATCACGCGAACCACCCTGCCGTCGGGGTCGATCACGAGCATCGAGTACGACGCGGGATCGACGAACAGCGTCGAATCTCCGCGATACGCCAGCAACCCGCCGCCGTTCACACCATATGCCTTCTGCGTCGCGGTCGTAGTATCGGCAACGACGGCAACTATCTTGAGCGTCGAATCCAGCATCAGCACTCGGCGCGTCGCGGGATCGTTCACCAGCACTCTTCCGCCAGGCAGTGCGCGCACCGCGGACAGCGCACCCAATGGGCCGGACGAGGAAAGAGCCGGACCGAGCTGGCGTATCGGAGGACGCTGCGCAGTTGCAACGGGTGCATGCACAAGCGAGGCGATGACAACCGCGGCGCCGCCCACGTTTCGCGCGAGACGCGCAGTCAGTGTCATCACGATCCGCGACCACCAAAGGCGCCGCCCGAGCTGCTGCCTGCGGTCCCGCTGCGAATGCCGCGCAGGTAACGCGTATTGATGTGACTTGCCACGAGCTCCGGCAGCCTGCGCTTCTGTTCGTCCGTGAGCAGGGCATTGATGCGCGGCGCCAGTGCCATGAGCAGATCGACGGTTGCCTCGCGGGCGCGCCTGTAATGCGCGTACGCCTCGTCCTGGTCGTAGTTCTTCGGGAGCGCCGCCCAGTATTTCGCGACCGGACTCCAGATGGAATCCAGCTCGATGGCGTAGCGTCGGTTCATGGTGGCGAGTGAATCTGCCTGCGGGCCCGTGAGCTCGAGCGTGTCGCTCTGGCGAAGCATCTGCGCCATCGGGTTCAGCACGCCACCGTTGCCGTAGATCGACTTGAGCATCGCGCCTGACAGTGGATTGCCCGCGCGTGCGCGCCCGCGGTCCAGCTGTTGCGTGAGCGTCTGCCGCTCGCGTGACGGCCCGATGTCGATGCGAAGTGCCATCGTGATCGTCACCGGCGAGCGAAAGCGCTGGAACTGCGGATTTGTGCTTCCGAAGCGTGAATTCACGTCGTAGATGTAACGGTTGTGCACGGGGTCGAATCCGCGGACGTACAACAGTGTTGGATCGGCGAAGGCGCGCTGGCCCCAGCCGTGAAGCTTGTTCTCGCCATGCATCAGAATGTCAGCTGCGCCCAGCGGGTTGTTCACGCTGAAGGAAAGCGTCGCGCGCTGCGGCAGACGGAACTTTAGCGGGTTGAGAGCGAAGCTGAGATTCGCGCTCGAAGACCACGGCCCCTGACAGCTGCCGTACGCGGCAAGCTTTCCGAGCTGAGTCGAGAGACAGTCGCGCGCGGCCTTCGACCCGTCCTTGAGCAACGCCTGCATCGCGCCCGCGACTGCTGGATCGCTCGCAGTCGACGGATTGAAAATGAACGCGCGGTCATTCGAGTAGCCGTCTCCATTCACGTCGCCCGAAATACTCGGCGTGAACGATCCGCCACTCGAAAAGCGACCGTTCCAGTTCACACGGACGGCGTCGAAGAAGTTGTACCGGAGCGTGTAGTTGATCTGGTGCCGGGAGTCGAAGTCACCGCGCCCCCACTCGACGTCCAGCGGATTTCCGACGGTGCTGTTGAAGCCGCGAAATTGCTCGCGGTTGTTCGAATAGATGTACGTCAGGTTCCACGTGAAATTCTGACTGAACTTGATCGGTCGGAGTGACAGTCGAATCTGGCCGGTCTCGCTCTTCAAGTCCGAAACCTGCTCGGTCACCCGATTGAACAACTGACTCACGCGCGCGTCAGCCGCGGCAATCGCACCGGTCGCCGGCACGATGCTCGCCGGCTGCACGAAGACCGGGCGGTCACCCTCGTCCGTGAGCCTGAACTGCGTGACCGGCTTGAAGTTGAGATCGATGAAGCTGCGCTGATTCAGGTTGCGCGAGTAGACAGCCTCCGCGGTCAGACTGAACCGATTGGTGAGAATCGGTCCGTTCCATTGCAGATTGCTGCGCACCGAGCGCGGCGTGCTGAAGTCCTTCGCGAACAGTGTGACGTTGGGCGCCGTACTGGCGAACACGCTGCCGTTGGTACCGTCGGCACACTCGGACGGCACACTGGTGGGATCGTCGAGATAAGCGGCCCAGTCCGGAATCGGTGTGGCACTCCCCACACAGCGCAACTGCTGCACGGCACTCGGCAAACCCGTATTATCGATCGCAGATCCGATGAGCGACGCACCGGGAGAGTTCTGAAACACGCCGAATCCGCCGCGCACCACTGCGCGTGGCGCGCGCGCCGCCCCTTCGAATGCGGCGATCTGCGTCGCGCCACCGTACGTCCACGAGAACCCGATTCGCGGACTTGCATAGACGCGGTTGGGCTTCTCATCGTTCCGCACTCCGAACGTCTGCTGCACGGCAGGGTTGAACGCGGGTTGCATCGCGAGCTGATTCGCGTCGAGGCGCAGTCCGTACTGCAGCTGCAACGTCCTGGTACGCTGGTACGAGTCGCCCAGTGATATCGCTTCGGTGAGCTGACTCCCCGTCTGTGTGCGTGGCAACAACGAGCGAGCGTAGCTCGCCGGCATGTTCGCCTGCAGATCGCCGAGCGAGTTGTAGTAGAACGAGCCCAGCAGGTTGGACACTTCATCCTGGCTGTACGCGTCGCGCTCCAGCTCGGTGGCCAGCTTGATGCGGTGCTTGTTATTTCTGCTGAACCACGAAAGCTC
>DATNCZ010000362.1:0-11425 GCA_035553335.1 Gemmatimonadaceae bacterium | reverse complement strand
ATAATCCCACATGATGTGGCCAAGCTCGCGGTGGATCGAATCGACAGTGCGCTTGCCGTCGATGGAGAGCAGCTTAGACGTTCGCTCGGCGATCTCGCGCTCCGTATTCCTGAACTCCGGCATGTCGGTGTTGACGGCATTTATGCCGCCGCGCGCCAGATAATCGCCAATCGTGTACGGGATCACGAAATAGCCGTCGGCCAGGCCCTGCATGAGCGCGCTGGCGCCGAGCCGGTTGGCACCGTGATCGGAAAAGTTCGCCTCGCCCAGCGCGTACAGGCCGGGAATGGTCGTCATCAGGTTGTAGTCCACCCACAATCCGCCCATCGTGTAGTGCGGCGCGGGATAGATCCGCATCGGAACCTTGTACGGGTTCTCGTCGGTGATGCGCTCGTACATCTCGAACAGGTTGCCGTACCGCTCGGTGATTGTCTGCGCACCGAGCCTCTTGATGGCATCCGCGAAATCGAGATACACGCCGCGGCCCGTCTCTCCGACGCCGCGACCCTCGTCGCACACTTCCTTTGCGGCGCGCGAAGTGATATCGCGGGGGCCCAGGTTGCCGAACGCCGGATACTTGCGCTCGAGGTAGTAATCGCGCTCGGCGGGCGGAATCTCGTTGGGCGGCCGTTTGTCGCCCTTCGCCTTGGGCACCCACACGCGGACGTCGTTGCGCAGCGACTCGCTCATCAACGTGAGCTTGGACTGATAGTCGCCACTCACAGGAATGCACGTCGGATGGATCTGCGTGTAGCACGGATTCGCGAATGCAGCGCCGCGCTTGTACGCGCGCCAGATCGCTGTCGCGTTGCAGCCGCGCGCGTTGGTCGACAGATAAAAGACGTTGCTGTAACCGCCGGTGGCTAGCACCACTGCATCCGCGGCGTGCGATTCGATCTTGCCGGTGATGAGGTTGCGTACCACGATACCGCGCGCTCTACCGTCGATCATGACGAGGTCGAGCATCTCGGTGCGCGGGTACATTGTCACGAGACCCTTGGCGATCTGCTTTTCCAGTGCCTGATATGCGCCAAGCAGGAGTTGCTGGCCAGTCTGACCGCGCGCGTAGAACGTGCGCGACACCTGCGCTCCGCCAAAGGAGCGGTTGGCGAGATGGCCACCGTACTCGCGCGCGAACGGCACACCCTGCGCGACGCACTGATCGATGATGTTGACGGAAAGCTGCGCGAGCCGATAGCTGTTCGCCTCACGCGACCGGAAGTCGCCTCCCTTCAGCGTATCGTAGAACAACCTGAAGACGCTGTCCCCGTCGTTCTGATAGTTCTTCGCCGCATTGATTCCACCCTGAGCCGCGATGCTGTGCGCGCGGCGCGGTGAGTCCTGGAAACAGAAGCACTTGACCGCGTAGCCGAGCTCGCTCAATGTCGCGGCCGCGGACGCGCCAGCCAGCCCGGAGCCGACGACGATGACGCTGTACTTTCGCTTGTTCGCCGGGTTCACAAGCTTGATGTCGAACTTGTGCTGGTCCCATTTTTCCGCGAGGGGTCCCGGCGGAATCTTCGAGTTCAGTTCCATTACCTATCCAATCCAGCCTAGCAGGACGCCGAGTGGCACGAGAGTGAATCCGAGCCACACCACCACCGCGATCGCGACGGATAGCTGGTGCTTGAGCGGATGTGGTGAATCACCGGTGATCGAGAGTGTACGTGCGGAGCTCCATGCTCCGTGATACAGATGAAGGCCCAGAAAGACCATCGACACCATGTAGAACGCTGCAACCCACCATACGTGGAATGCCTGTACGACATTGTGATACACGTCGCCTTCCACGTATTCACCGCCTGGATGGAACGTGCCGGTGGTGAAGTGGAGAATGTGATACACGATGAAGACGAGCAGCAGCACCCCGCCCCAGCGCATGAAGCGCGACGCGAGCGTCGATGCCTGCGGCACACGCTTCGTGTACCCATCAGGCCGCGCAGCGTGACTCTGCTGCGTGAGCGAGTACGCGGCGGCGACGTGAAGGATCAACGCCACTATCAATACGACACGTGCAGCCCAGAGCAGCTCCGCCCCGGGCCCGTGCAGAAAGTGGCTGTATGAATTGATCGCGTCCGGTCCCTTGAACGCGAGCAGGTTGCCAGTGATGTGCGCCAGGAGAAAGCCGATGCCGATGATGCCGGTGACGGCCATGACGACCTTCCTGCCGATCGTCGACCGCCAGAATCTGGTGACCTGGTTCATCCCTGACTAAAGCTTGACAGCGCGCATCGGCTCGCGAACCGCTTCCGCGCTCGCCTCGAGCGCCTTGCGTTCGTCAGCCGTAAGCTCGACCTCGTAGATCTTCTCCAGTCCCGTGCGACCGAGCTTGCACGGCACACCGAGGAAGAGATCGCGCAAACCGTACTCGCCCTGCAACCACGCCGCGCACGGAAGGATGCGCTTCTGATCCTTGGCGATCGCCTCGCACATCTGCACTGCAGCAGCCGATGGCGCGTAGTACGCCGATCCGGTCTTGAGATGCTTCACGATCTCGCCGCCGCCAGTGCGCGTGCGCGCGACTATTGCGTCCAGCTTTTCCTTCGAGATGAGCTGCGTGATAGGGATGCCGCTCACGCTGGTGTAGGAAATCAACGGCACCATCGTGTCGCCGTGTCCGCCGAGCACCATCGCCTGGATGTCGCGGACCGAAACGTCGGCTGCTTCGGCGAGGAAGCTGCGATACCGTGCGGTGTCGAGCACTCCAGCCATGCCGAGCACGCGCTCGCGCGGGAAGCCCGTGGTCTTCATCGCGACGTAGGACATCACGTCGAGTGGATTGGAAACGATGATCAGGATCGCCTTGGGCGACGTCTTCTTCACCTGCTCGGAAACCTGCTTGACGATACCCGCGTTGGTGTTGAGCAGATCGTCGCGCGACATGCCGGGCTTGCGCGCGATTCCGGCCGTGATGACGACGATGTCGGAGCCTTCCGTCTCGTCGTAGCTGTTGGTTCCGATGATTCGCGAATCGAACCCTTCGATGGGGGCGGACTCCCACTGATCCAGTCCCTTGCCCTGCGGAATCCCTTCGGCGACGTCCACCATCACTACGTGGCGTGCAAGCTCCTTCTCGGCGAGGCGTTGAGCGGTGGTGGCACCAACGTTACCAGCCCCGACGACCGTGATTTTATTGACCATTTAAGTGTTCGAGTCTTGAGTGAGTCCGATTTGCCAACTACTACGTGCCATACTTCTAACTTAGGCGGCTAGCCCCCCGTTTGCGAGAGGGCGCGAAGGCCACCCGTGCGCAGTTGCAGAAGCGCGTGCTCGCGCGGCTTCTCTTCCAGCGCGCGCGCCACGAAGGAGGCGAGCGGGATCCCCGCGCGGAGCGGAGTCCGGAGATCGACCTCGTGGTCGCCGAAAAGACAGGTCCGGAGCCGGCCGTCCGCGGTGAGGCGCACCCTGTTGCACGAGGCACAGTACGTATGCGAAATAGGTGTTATAACACCTATCGTCCCCAGCCCGCCTGGCGCGCGATAGTACCGCGCGGGTCCGTTGCCCAGTGCCGGCCCGATGTCGGGCAGAATGCCGCCAAGCGCATCGTCAACGGCCGCGAGCACCTCGTCCGAGGGGACGACGCGCTCCAATCCCGAGTCACTCATGTCGCCCACCGGCATGAGCTCGATGAAGCGCACGTGGACCGGAAGATCGAGTGTGAGTCGCGCGAGGGACGCGATCTCGTCGTCGTTCACGCCGCGCACGACGACTGTGTTGACCTTTATGGGATCGAAGCCCGCATCGATTGCTGCACGGAGTACGCGAACTGGCTCGAACTTGAGATCTCGCCGAGCGATCGCAGCGATGCGGTCGGGGCGGAGCGAATCGACGCTGATGTTGACACGCGTGATGCCCGCTGCGCGAAGCTCCGTGCCCATCGCCTCGAGGCGCACGCCGTTGGTCGAGAGTGCGATGTCAGTTACACCATCGACACTCGCGATGCGCGACACTATGTCGCAGACGTCTCTGCGCAACGTCGGCTCGCCGCCGGTGATCCGGATGCGACGCAGGCCGAGCGGTGCGAGCTGTGATACGACTTCGTGTATCTCCGATGCAGAGAGGATGTCGTCGCGCGGGATCCAATCCAGTCCGCGCTCCGGCATGCAGTAGACGCAGCGGAAATTGCACCGGTCGGTGACGGAGATGCGGAGATACTCGATGCTGCGCCCGAACTGATCGATCATGCGTGAGCGTCCTCCGGGTGCGGCGCGTGCGCGTCCGGCGCGCACGCGTTCACCCATTCGGATGATCCGTCGGAGTAATGCTCGCGCTTCCAGATCGGCACGCGCTTCTTGATCTCCTCGATGGCGTATCTGCACGCGTCGAACGCCGGACCGCGATGCGCATGCGCTGCTGCGATCATGACGCAGACTTCCCCGACGGCGAGATTGCCGACGCGATGGACCGCTACGATTCGGACGCCCGGTGCGATCGCGATCGCCTCGCGCACGATCGCCTGCATCTCTCGCTCCGCCATCCCCGTGTAGGCGGAATATTCGAGGCCCGTGACGGTGCGCGAATCGGAGCTGTCGCGAACCGTGCCGAGGAACGTCGCGACCGCGCCGGTGTGGGGATCCCGGACCTCGTCGGTGATGGCCGCCACGTCGATGGGGGCCGCGACTATCCCGGACCTGCTCATCCGCCGGCCACCGGTGGGATCACGGCGACTTCGTCACCGGGAGAGATTGGGACGTCGTCGGTCGCGTACTCCTCGTTGACGGCGATGATCGGCCGTGGCGGCAGCTTGGGGGACAGGGCCGCGATTGCAGTGCGCACGGCTCCGACGGTAGCCGGATCGGGCACCGTGACCGTGGCTCGGTCGGCGCCCAGGGCGTCGGCGTATGACGCGAAGACGCGTACCGTGACGTTCACGTGACGTTCATCGGTACGCCGCGCCCATCAGGCTTCCGAGAGCTCGGTAATATCGATGTCCGCGATGAGCGCCCGCAGCTCCTTGGACGGCTTGAACACCGGAACGGGGCGCGCAGCCACCTCGACCGGGGACCCCGTGCGCGGGTTCCTGGCCATGCGTGTCTTGCGCTGCCGGATCTTGAAGGTGCCGAAGCCGCGCACCTCGATGTTCTGCTGCTCGCGCAGCGCGTCCTTTATCGCGTCGAGGAAGGTGTCGACGACGCGAGCGCAGTCTTTCTTCGAGATCGTAGGGCCGGCGGTCTGCGCAATCTGCGCGGTTACCAGCTCGACGAGGTCCGCCTTTGTCATCCCAACACCCCAATGGAATTGGCTAAGTCGTTGGAATGTATGGGTTTACTACGAAGCGCGCAAGCACTGAATCAACGGCCGGACGGTGAATCGGAGAGAGACGTCGCGGAGTTCTCGGCTGGGCTGGGTGCGCGACCTGAGAAACGGCCGGCTCGTGGGGTGACGCCTCCAGTCCGTTCGGGGGTTGGCCTGTGTAACGGCGGTTTGGCGATCGGGGTGTTCATCCAATTCCCATCGCGCGTAAAGGGGCCAGGCGCGGACACGTCGCGATCATCCAATTCCGATCGCGCGTAAATGGTCGCGGGCGCGGATACGTCGCGGGATCATCCAATTCCCATCGCCCGCGTAGGGGCCAGGCGCGGATACGTCGCGATCATCCAATTCCCCTCGCCCGTATAGGGGCCAGGCGCGGATACGTCGCGGGTTCATCCAATTCCCATCGCGCGTATAGGGGCCAGGCGCGGATGCATCCGCGCCCTACGCATGCGTATTACCGTGCCTTTGAGCCGGCTTCGACGCGTTCCAGGAATTGTTTGAACAGCGGCTGGGCGTCGTGCGGTCCTGGGGCGGCCTCGGGATGATATTGAACGGCGAACACCGGCAGCGTGCGATGGCGCAGGCCTTCCACCGATTTGTCATTCAGATTCACGTGTGTCACCTCGAGCTCGGGGGCGCCCGGAATTCCGGTGTCATCTCCCTTCACCGAGAAGCCATGATTCTGCGACGTGATCAGAACTCGCCCCGTCGCGACATCGAGCACTGGATGGTTTCCGCCGCGATGGCCGTACGGCATCTTGGTCGTCGCGCCGCCAAATGCGAGACCGATCAGCTGATGGCCAAGGCAGATGCCGAACATTGGAATACCCGAATTGGCCAGCTCTCGTACCGTCTCCGGTGCGTACGTAACCGCGTCGGGGTCACCGGGTCCATTGGACAGAAAGACACCGTCCGGATGCATCGCGAGCACGTCCTTCGCCGGCGTCTCCGCGGGCACGATCGTAACTCGACAATTGGTCTTCTCGAACAGCCGAAGGATGTTGCGCTTGATACCGAAATCGTACGCCACGATGTGATGCCGCGCGTCAGCGTCGCCCCATTCGTAGACCTCGCCCGTGCTCACCACGGTCGCGAGATCGAGACCTTCCATCGAGGGACACGACTCCAGCTGGGCGACAACTTGAGGTGACGGAGTCTCTCCGCGGCCGAGTATGCCTCGCATGACACCGGCCGACCTCAAGTGCTTTGTAAGGCGGCGCGTGTCGATGTCTTCCAGAATCGGAACGCCGGCTGCGGTCAGCCACGAAAGCAGATCGCCGTCCGCCCGCCAGTTGGAATACGTCGCTGAAAGCTCGCGCACGACCACGCCCGCGACCTGTGCGCGCGCGGATTCCGGGTCTTCCAGATTGACGCCGTAGTTGCCGATCTGCGGCGCGGTCATCACCACGATCTGGCCGCGATACGACGGATCGGAAAAGACTTCCTGATAGCCGGTCATGTTCGTTGTGAACACGACCTCGGCCCCCTCAAGAGGCGGCGCGCCATGCAGGCGACCGTGAAAAAGGGTTCCGTCTTCGAGAAGAAGGAACCCTGGACCAACAGATACAGCTTCCACTGAGTTCCTACTTCTTGGGCGGTGTGGTGGCAGGCGCCGGACTGGCAGGATTCGCCTGGGCCGGATTCGCCGGTGTGAGCGGTATCGCCGGAGCAGCAGAGCTTGGCGATGGTACTGTCAACGGAGCCGGTGCGCCCAGCTTGCCCTCGAGGACCGACTTGGGTGCGCGCTGCTGCGTCGACATCAGCTGAAGGATGAAGGCGAGCGCCAGGAACAGACCGCCGCCCCACCAGGAGATCTTGGTGAGCAGATTGCCGGCCTGTCGTACTCCGATGAAGGAGTCAGGCGAGGAGCTGGCACCGCCGAAGCTGGCGGATAGACCCTGACCGGTCCCGCTTTGCAGCAGAATCGCCACGATCAGGATGACGCTGACCAGGATCAGGAGGAATAGGAGAAATGTGTACATGTAGCCCTTAAATCTAGACTATGCGGAGCATATCGACAACCAGCTATCGGGCTCCAGGCTGGCTCCGCCCACGAGAACGCCGTCCACATCGTCCGCCGCCAGAATCAGCTCGACGTTGGCGGGCGTGACGCTGCCGCCATAAAGAATCCTGACTTCGGCGGCTCTATCCCCGACGAGATCGCGGAGCACCGACCTGAGCACTCCATGCGTCTCCGCGGCATCTTCCGGCGTAGCGTTCTTACCGGTTCCAATGGCCCAGACGGGCTCGTACGCGATGACGGACGTCGTGAGCTCGACCTGGTCCAGCTGCGCGAGGCCGGCGCGGAGCTGGCGCGTCACCACGCTGGCCGTCTCGCCGCGATTCCGCTGATGCAGTGTCTCACCAACGCAGAGCAGCGGTGTCATTCCGGAGCGCTCGACCATTGCACACTTCTTCGCCGTGTCCTCATCGCTCTCGCCGAACACGTGCCGGCGCTCGGAATGCCCGACCAGCACGTAATCAGCGCCGGCATCCTTCGCCATCGGCGCGGAGTTTTCGCCGGTGAACGCACCCCGCTCGGCGTAGTACACGTTCTGCACACCGAACTTGAACGGTGACGGATCGCCAGCGGCAGCGCGCGCGGATGCAAACGAGAGCGCTGGCGGGAAGATGATCATCTCGACGTCGAAACGACGCCAGCGGCGCCGTAATTCCGAAACGATTCCGGCGGCCGCTGTCGGACCGTGGTTCATCTTCCAGTTCGCCGCGAAGATCTGCTGTCTCATGCGTCGTCGAGCGCGACAACGCCCGGCAATGGCTTGCCTTCCAGAAACTCGAGTGACGCACCACCGCCCGTGGAGACGTGACTCATCTTCGACTGAAGTCCCGCTTCGGCGACCGCGGCGGCGGAGTCGCCACCGCCGACTATCGTTGTCGCGCCTTTCGCGGTGGCATCGGCCATCGCGCGCGCGATTGCAAGAGTACCGGCATCGAATGGTGGTTTTTCGAAAACACCCATCGGCCCGTTCCACAAAACGGTCTTTGCCGACGCGACCGCACGTGCATAAGACTCCGCAGAGGCTGGCCCGATATCATACATGGCTTCACCGGCAGGGATCGCGTCGCGCTTCACCGCGTGCGCCTTGCCCGTGTCATCCAGACTAGGCGCGACCATCGCGTCGTGCGGCAGGATCAATCGTGTGCCGGACGTCTCGATGAGCTCGCGCGCCAGATCCACCTTGTCGAGCTCGACGAGCGACTTGCCGACTTCGTAGCCCATGGCCTTGTAGAACGTGCACGCCATCGCGCCACCGATGAGCAGCGCGTCAACCTTCGGAAGCAGCTCGCGTATGACGTCGATCTTGCCCGAAATCTTGGAGCCGCCGAGTATCGCGACAAACGGGCGCCGGGGATCGGCCAGTGCGCCGCCGAGGTAGTCCAGCTCCTTCTGCATGAGCAATCCGGCGACGGCGGGATGCACATACTTCGCGACGCCGGCAGTGGATGCGTGGGCACGATGCGCCGCGCCGAACGCGTCGTTCACGAACACGTCGCCGAGCTCCGCCAGGGTGCGCGCGAGACCGTCGTCGTCCGTCTCCTCGCCGGCGAGGAAGCGAGTGTTCTCCAGGAGGAGAATCTCGCCGTCGACCATTTCGTGCGTGGCCTTGATGGCCTCGTCGGTATCGGTCATCTCGCAGAACACCACGTGATGACCGCTCAGCCGCTCGAGCACGTCGGCGACCGGCTGCAGCGAATAGCGCTCGTCCGGCTTGCCCTTGGGCCGTCCGAGGTGCGAGAGCACAACGGGACGGCCACCGCGCTCGAGGATGTAATCCAGCGTGGGCAGCGACGCGCGGATCCGCGTGTCATCTGTCACGTTGCACTTGTCATCCAACGGAACGTTGAGATCGAGCCGCACGAGTATGCGGCGCGAGCAGAGCAACGAATCAGGAAGTTCCTGCAGCGTCTTCTTTTTCACGCGCGACTCCTCAACCGAGGCGCGCGCCGACGAACCTGATGAGATCGACGCAGCGCGAGGAGTAGCCCCACTCGTTGTCGTACCAGCCGGAGACCTTCACGAGCGTGCCGTCGATGACGTTGGTGCTCAGAGAATCCAGTATGCAGGAAGCCGGATCACCGATGAAGTCGCACGAAACGAGCGGCTCGTCGGTGTAGCGGAGGATTCCGTTGAGCGGGCCATCGGCGGCCTCACGGAACGCAGTGTTCACCGCTTCGATGCTGGTCGGCTTCTCGACTTCGACAGTCAGCTCGGTGAGCGACACGTCCGGAGTTGGAACGCGGATCGAGATTCCGTCGATCTTGCCCTTCACTTCGGGGATCACGAGACTGGTCGCCTTCGCGGCTCCGGTGGTCGTGGGGATCATCGACATCGCCGCGGAGCGCGCGCGGCGCAGGTCCTTGTGCGGTGAATCCAGCAGGTGCTGATCGTTGGTGTAGCTGTGGATGGTCACCATCGACGCGTGCCTGAAACCGAATGCATCGCGTACGACCTTGACCATCGGCACGAGGCAGTTGGTCGTGCACGACGCGTTCGAAATCACGTGATGCTTGCTGTTGTCGTACTTGTCGGAGTTGACGCCCATGACGAGCGTTATGTCCTCGCCCTTTCCCGGCGCCGAGATGATGACCTTGCGGGCGCCGCCGTCGATGTGCTTTCGCGCGTCGGCCGCGTTGGTGAAGCGGCCGGTCGACTCGAGAACGATATCGACACCGAGCTGGCGCCAGGGCAGCGCTGAAGGGTCGCGCTCCGAGAGGACCTTCACATCGTGTCCGTCGATCTCGAGTGTTCCCTCGCCGTGGGAGACATCGCCATCGAACGTGCCGTGGATGGAATCGTACTTGAAGAGGTGGGCCAGCGTCTTGGTGTCAGTGAGGTCATTGACAGCGACGAAGTCGACGTCTGCCACTCCCTGTTCGAAGGCGGCGCGAATTACCTGCCGTCCGATTCGTCCAAAGCCGTTGATGCCAACACGAATTGCCATGTTTCTATCCTCGCTAAGGCATGTCGCCCGCTGCGCGGGCTCGCCCGAATGTGACGTAAGAAATGATGCGTGCGCCGCCGGTATGAAGCGCCGTCGCGCAAGCGTTCAGCGTGGCCGCGGTGGTAACGACGTCGTCCACCAGGACCACATGTCGTCCGGCTAATTCCCTGCTATCAAGAACAGTAGCGAATGCGCCGGCCACATTGCGCAGACGATCGCCGGGAGTCAGGCGCGTCTGGGTCTCGGTGGCTCGGCGCCTTACGAGTGCTTCCTGCACGGGGACGCCCCATCGCTCGCCCAGAAGGCGCGCCAGGAGCTCGCTCTGGTTGTAGCCGCGCTCGCGAGCCCGTGCTGGGGCCAGCGGCACGGGAACGAGCAGGTCGCGCTCCTCGGTGACGTCCAGAGGAAAATTAAGCCGCGCCATCTGTTCTGCCATTGGCTCGGCGAGCGTCGTCCACCCGGAATACTTGAGCTTGTGGACTATTTCGCCTGCGGGGCCGCCCGGGACCCAGCAGACGGATCTTGCGGCCCTGACGAACGCCGGGAGGGCCTCGCACCAGCGGCAGGAGCCCGGTGAACGCGGGTGCCCGCAGCGCGCACATTGCGGCGCGGGCAGGCGAGCCAGGCGACTGATGCAGAGAGTGCAGAGGACCTTGTGATCCGATTCCCCGAGTGCGGCGTCGCAGCAGACGCAGGTACGGGGGAGGAGAAAGTCGAGCGTCGACTGGAAGGCGACGGCGGACCAGGTTTTGAGGAGGCGACGGGTGCGTCCGAGCTCGAAGGAGGCCATCGACTTGGAATTGATGCGGCTCGTAAAGTGTCGTCGTTTCGGCGAAGGCGATCAGAGGTTCATCGTTCTCGCAAGAATTCGCACAGACTCGTCTTTCCCGCGAACGCGGGGATGACGGCCCTCCAAATGGCAGTCCGCCGAGTCCGCATTCGGCGAGGATGACGGGGACGCTGGCTACTCCAGCGCGCCCCACATTACTTCGCGATTGGGCTCGACGCCGAGCCACCTTCTGAACGATCGCGCCGCCTGCTCTACCAGCATCGGCAGTCCATCCGATGCCGCATGCCCCGCGTCGCGCGCCGCTCGAACCCACGCCGTTTCACCCTGGCGGTAGACAAGATCCAGCACTGGACACTTACCGGGCAGGACAGCAATCGGTACAGGAAGCTGGTCATCCGACATTCCCATCGGCGTT
>DATNCZ010000361.1:0-3853 GCA_035553335.1 Gemmatimonadaceae bacterium | reverse complement strand
GCATGGGAATGGGCGGTGGCATTCACCGCACCAACGCTTGGCTATCTGCTGACGTCCATCGCAGTCATTGGCAGCGACCATCCATGGCGCTGGATTGGCGGCATTCTCATCGGCTATGGCGTACTGCTCGCAGTGCTGAAGTCGTTCGGCATGGAGGACATCGCCCGTGCGCTCAACACTATCACCGACGGGAGATACGGTCTCAACGCCGCGCTGTTCGGGGCGGTCACCGACGGAGCGCGAGGCATCACCGTAGGAGTGACGCGGGAAACAATGGCGACCATGCGAATGGCGACGTGGGTGTTGGCCATGCCGCTATGGATCATCGGTTCGGCGATCGCGGTCACTGTCGCATCCTACAGGCATCGCGAATAGCCGCGATTCAGTTACACGACGAGCTCGAGGAAGAGCGCGTCCAGCTCGGCGTCGACATCGGCGCAAACACCCTCGTGCACGGGACCGCTCTGAATCACGTCCGAACGCGGAGCGGTGAGCCAGTGGAATCGCTCGGACGGAGACCCGAAGGCGAGTGTCCCGCCCTCGCCTTCTGAATTGCACACCGCTCTGTACGTCATCAGGTAGCGCATCAGCAACTCGACGTCCACGTGCGGCACGCGCGCGGAGAGCGCAGCACGTTCAGCCAGCACGCGCATTCCGACGAACTGAACGGTTGGCGCGTGCAGAATGACGCCGACCGGCACCGCCGATCCGATGTGAACGTGCGGCACGACACGGAGCACTGCGAAATTGTACGGGATGTTGCGCACAGGTGCCGTCATCTCGCGATCACCTTCGTGCGGTACGTTGGCGCGGGACATCCGTGAGACGCTCCGCTCGCATCCTGCCGGCCGTCTCGGCGAACGCGCGCGGAGCAGCGAGACGCGTCGTGAGATACTCGACGTAACGTGCGCGCGCCGCAGCAGGAGTATCCCCGTCAGCCCGGTACGCGTCATCTTCCAGCAAACCGTCAGGAACGCGAGCGACGATGTCGGTCAGTACATCCCGGCCGAGCATCGCGGCCATCCCGGCATCCACCGCGCTCACGTCGTCCGCGTGCGTCAGCAGCACGTGGTCACGAACCAGCGGAAATGGCGATTGCATGCGCGCGGTGTCCACGGCTTGCCAATCATGATGCGCATAGAGCGCGGCGCCATGATCGATGAGCCACGGACTGCGCTCCCAGATCATGAGATTGGTATTGCGCGCGGTACGATCCGGGTTCGTGATAAACGCGTCGAGCCAGACGATCCGGGTGGCAAGAGGAACGGGTATGAGCTCACCTGCCGCGGTAGCATCGAAGTTGAACGCGCCGTCCAGGTAGCGAAGGCCGACGTTGATACCGTGGCTCTTGCGCAGTACCTCGCCGATTTCGGGATCCGGCTCGCTGCGGCCGAATGTCTCCGAGACGTGCACCAGTGCGAGCGACGGCACGGGCAGGCCCAGCCTCTCGGCCAACATCCCACCGATGAGCTCGGCGACAAGTGCCTTCGCGCCCTGCCCCGCGCCACGGAACTTGACGACGAACATGCCGTCGTCGGTATCCACTATCGCCGGAAGCGAGCCGCCCTCACGCAGTGGCTGGACGTATCTCTGCGCAGCGAGAGTGGGTAATGAATTCGTGCTGGACATTCAGGAGAATATAGCGCACCGGTTGATTCCGGCGCACCATATTCTCACCCCTGCTGTGTCGCTACGCGGCCACTCCGCTCGAACTGTGAGCTGTGGCGGGCGCACCAGCCGTTATCACCTGCGCGGAGAACCGTTCCATTTCTTCCAGCTGCGGACTGCTCTGAAGCAGCAGGAGATCGACACCAGCGTCGGCGAATTCTTCCACACGGGTCGCGACCTGCTCGGGCGTTCCAGTCAAGCCGGCACGAAGACCGCGATTGGACACGGAGTAATCCTCGATGCTGACGCGCTGCTCGAGCTTGGTGTTCGCGATCCAGTCGGCATAGTTTCCATAACCCGGAGTCCCTGGCGATACCGTAGTGATGCGCGCGACCTCCTCGCGTACTTCAGCTTGGCTGTCACGCACGATCGTGTAGCCGGCAACGCCGAATTGCAGCGGTGGAAGCTCGACGCCGAGCGCGTCGCTGGCCTGTTCGCGCAAGCGACGCATGTCCGCAATCTTCGGTGCGATTCGCTCGGGCGGATCTCCGTGCATTACGTACGCATCGCACTGCCGGGTGATCATGCGCTTCGCAGCGTCGGATTCACCGCCGGCGTAGATCGTGGGACGCGGACGCTCCGAGCGCGAAACGGGTTTCGGCTCCAGAACCAGCTCGTCGATCGTATAGTACTTTCCGCTGTAATCGAGCTTCTCCTCGCTCCACGCGGCGCTCACCACGTCGAGCCACTCGGATGTGCGCGCGTATCTGTCATCATGCTCGTCGAATGCGACGCCGTAACGTCGCGCCTCGTCCTTCCACCATGCGGAGACCACGTTGAGCGACAGACGGCCATTCGAGATGCGATCGATCGTCGCGGCCTGCTTTGCGAGCAATGCGGGCGGGTGAAACGACGGACGAACGGCGACCATCACCTCCAGCGTGCGCGTCACCGCCACGAGCGCGGCGGCGGTACTCCACGCGTCAAGTGACGGTGCATTGATCCCCTTGATGTCGTTCAGCAGCAGCTCTGCGACGAGCGTGATGTCGTAACCGAGCTCCTCGCTCCTGCGCGCGAGTCGCGAGACGTAATCCCACGAGGCCTGCATGTTCTCGTCTTCGACGTTGCGCAGCCAGCCACCGAACACCGGCATCCAGTATCCGTACCGCATCATGCCACCTCTTGCGCTACGAATCCGGCGCGCTCCGCGAGATAATCAACGAACCGCACGAACGGATCGAAACCAATCACGTTCTCGGCATCGGCGACGAAATTCGAGAGTGCGTTGATGTCGTAGAAGTAGTGCTTGCCATCGCGATCGTCCACGAGATACTCGACCCCGCCGACATCGAGATTGGTTGCGCGCGCAATCTGCTCGACCTGCGCGATTATCTCGGCAGACGGAGTGGTGCCTTCGACGCGGAGGCCGGTCTTCGGTGCGTCCACCGCGCAGGCGCCACGCACGAGCTCGACACCGTTGGTGGTCTGGCATGCGTCGGCCGGGCAGAGATCGAACGACCCGGTCGCCGGATAGACGTTTATCGCGTACAGATATTTCCCGCCCAGTGTCTCTACGCGCGTGATGTGACCGTCACGGAGTGGTGCAGCCTCCTGCACGAGTGCGGTTCCATCGACACCCAGAAAGACGTTGCCGCTCGCTACTTCACGCTCCAGCGCTTCAGCGGTCTCATACTTGACGATGCCCGCGCCACTTCCGCCGATGTTCGCCTTCACGAGCACCGGATAACGCAGCCCCTCGGCGGCGCGAACAGCCTGCGCCGGATCGTTGATCGCGCGCGAGCGCGGGTACGGCAGGCCAAGCGACTCGAGGATGTCGAGCTGGGTCGCCTTGGACAGCTCGTAGGAGTAGCACTCGCTGCCGTTCACGACCGGAATGCCCAACCGCTCGACATGGCGAAGCCAGTGCAGTGTGTAGAACGTGGACTGTGCGTGGCCACGCAGATATGCGGACGGACTCGCGCGGTTTACGACGAGTGAGTAGGGTGCCGTCCGTTCGGAAGGATCGAACGTGTGAGCGGCGGCGTGCAGTCTGACATATGGAATTTCTCTGCGATCCAGCTCCGCAAAGAGCGGTCGGAACCAATCCGGATGCTCGTGGTAGATCGCGATCGGCTTTGCTGCGAATGAATCGATGCTTGTCATGGCGGTTGTTCCGTGAGGCCGCCAACACGATTCGCTGCACCGCCAGTGAGAGTCTGTCCGAGCACTCACCGCTGGCAACGAC
>DATNCZ010000360.1:0-7325 GCA_035553335.1 Gemmatimonadaceae bacterium | reverse complement strand
CCATCACCGAACACTCCTTCCACGGCATACACACCTCCCCGGTTTCCCGGGAAAGTGTTACCTATGTGTTCGGTACGTTTTGAAACCTATGTCTCGGGCCGGTCACCCAATTCGGTCGCTCGCGCTTGAGTTGAACGATGAGCTTCTCGATCTGGAACGGCAACCGGTTGGCGTGTCGGTAAGGCCGCCGGCTGCGATCGTTCAGCCCGTCGACGCCACAGTCTTGGTAGCGTTGGAAGATCTTGTAGCCTGTCTTGCGCGAGATATCGAACTCGCGGCACAACGCCGCATCTTCTCGCCGTCGAGCAATCGCGCTACAAACCGCAGCCGCTCATCCACTTTGTAACACTCCCGCCAAAGGCACTTTGCGCTCCCGCAAAGCCCGGAGGTGTTACCTATGTCCCCGGAATAAAGTGTTACCCTTCTCTCAGGAAGGACAAAATACTTAGCCGACAATCTCAAGTAACACTTGAGCTTTCGGCTAATGCAGGGCTAAGGCGACAAGCCGTCCGTCCTGGCCCCAGAGGCGAGTCTTGCAGGCAATGCGTCGTCACTGCTATCGCGTTCGTCGTTGCGATCATGTTCGGCCTGCGTATATTCCCGGCGCATTGACGGCTACACCATGAACGCCTATGACGGCGCGCGCGGCGGGCGCGACGAACCGATGTTCGTGCATTGCACGCAAGGAGTGCCTGTGCGCCCCTATCGGACTGCGTGCCCGATGTTCGTACGCGAGCCGCGCGCCGATGATGAAAGGCCGTGGGTGCGATTGCGCGGACGGATGCCGACGCGGTACGCGATCATTCGCCCCCAACACCTTCAACGCGATCGTTCCAGGCGCGTGAGATGCGCGAATGCGAGGAGCTGCGAATCTTCGAACGTGTGCGGCAGCTTCTCCGCAACGTCAGTGTCCGTGCCGACTGCACGTAACCGCTGCAAACGTTTCTGTTGCGCGTTGAGCCTGATCCCACCTTCGCCATATGGCGGCGTGCGCGGGCTAGTGTCCGCGCCTGATCTAACGTCCAGATGACGAGTGGCAACGAAGGCCCTGGATCAAATGAGCCGATCTCCCGATTCTACGGCCTTTCGCACATGGTGGTCATGTCCTACGCGCAAGATAACCGGCGAGCAAGCGCATCTCTGGACAAGCATGATTGCATGCTCGGCCTTGGCTACTGCGCGCTGCACCCCGGCGTCAAGAGATCGCTCGCGTAGTTGTTGAGCAGCGTCGCAGCGTTCAACATCGCCTTCGCAGCAGACGAATTGGTGCCGACGCTGTAGGGCAACTGCCCGAGGTACTGCGCGAGCTGCCCATCCGCCTTGGCGATCGTGCTCGATACCGACGCGGGGTTCGCGAAATTGAGAACGTCGAGCTTCGCGGCGATCAGCTGCCGCGCCAGAACGAGACTCGCGTCCGAGTTGGTCGACGTGTTGAGCAGGCTCAGCAACTGGCTTTCGGTGTAAGTCTGGTTCCCAACAATCAGAGAGGTCACAGGCCAGGCGTTGGTGTGGTTCTTCCAGTAGCCCGCGCTCAACGGACAGCGGTTGCCGCTCACCGTCGCCATGCCGATGCCTTCGCTGCCGTCGGCATACTGCGCGGCGAACACGACCTGGTTGCCGCTGAAGCCGCCGACGCCGAAGCTGAAGTCGGCCAGCGGCTTGCCGTTGATCGTGTCGGTGGTATCGACGAGCTCGGTCAGCGTGCCGGTGAGATTCGTGAACAGCCCGTGCACCGAAGTCTGGCCGTCGGCGCTGTACCAGGCGTCGAACACCACGTGCTGCGGGTCGATCGCGACGTTGCCGAAAGCGGTGAACGTCGCCGTCGTGCCCGGCACCAGCGTGTTGAGATCGGCGATCTTGTTCAGTGCACTCGGTGAGATAGGATCACCGGGAAAAGCGACGGTGTACACGCCCTGCTGGGTGATCTCGAAGAACACCTGCTCCCCGAGTTTGATCGGGGTCTCCACGCCGCCGACGAACGCAAGGTTGGCGCCGTCGAGCGAGAGGTTCCAGAACTGGTTGAAGTTGCCCGTGCCGCCCGGAATGGCCGTATTGAAATCGACCGCAGCGCGCCCACCGGTGGGATCGACAGGCACTTTGACGTAGATCCCTCCGCCGCCCGCGCTCGCGCCGATGAAAGCGACCGTCGTGCCGCTCACCACCGCACCCGGCGTCGTGCCCCAGCGGCCGAAGGCGAGGAAGGTGCCGGTGCCGCCCGGAACGGCGGTGTTGAGGTCTGCGATGTTGATGGGATCTCCGGGTGTGGCAACGTTAACGATGAAGCTCGCGTAGACGCCCTGCTGCCCGCTCGCGCCTTCGCCGATGAAGACGACGTTCTGACCGCTGATCATCGGGTCAGGAGCGACGCCGACGAACGCGCCCGTGCCGCCCGGGATGATGGTGTGGAGATCGATGACCTTGACCGGATCCGGTGGTTGGATCGGACTCGGCGGCCATCCCACGTAAATGCCGGCCTGCCCGCCGTCGCCCTCGCCGACGAACGCGACGTTGCCGCCGCTGATGCACGGATCGGGTGGATGCGCGACGAAATGTCCCGTCCCGCCGGGAATCGGCGTATTCAGGTCGGCGACCTTGCCGAGCACCCCGTAGCGCAGCGCATAGATCCCTTGCTGCCCTGCGCCCGCACCCCAGAACGCGACGTTGCCGGCGCTGATCCATGGGTCGCCTGGAGCTAATGGGTCTTGCGGAATAAAGTTGGTGAAGCGACCGCTGCCCCCGGGGATCGCCGTCGAGGTTGTGTCGGCCACGCTGGTCAGCGTAATCGTCGGCGCGCTGATCGCCTGAGCCCACGCCGGCGTTGCCAGCGGCAGCAGCAGCGAGCCTGCAACGAGAATGGGTACAGCAGCGGCGACGGTCGAGCGTTTCATGGCGCCTCCTGACGATGGGTGTGACGTTTTGCTAAAGATTACCGATAACGACTGCGAACGGCACCGGTTCGGCCCGCGACAGCCGCGGCCTACTTCAGAAGAACGGGCGATCATGGTCGCTCCCCGACACTCGCGTGACCGCGCCACAACGTTTCGATACGCGCGACCAGGTCTTCGCTGAGCGGAATCGCCGATTCCATCACCATCCGTTGCTGCGTCTTGGTGGCCGACGGTCCGCAGCAGTTGAAGCGGATCCACGTGATGGCCTCGATCAGCTCGCCGTCCCCGTTGACGAAGTCCGCGACCCAGAGCTGACCGTCACATAGGAAAAGCGCGGCCTCGTGTCGTTCGCCGAGGCGTAAGACCTGCCCCCGAATCGAATGCGGAAAATCAGTTCCAGGCGTCACCCATATTCCTTCTCGACGTGCGCGCTGCTATCCTCGCGCCACGTGCCGATCGTGGGCGTACAAAGAAGGCGTGTCCTTAAAGCTCTCCAAAATAGTTCCTAAATTCATCGCTCGTTCGGTGTGAACTACAACCGCGCGTGAGCGGCTGTTCGAGTGCGCGAGGGAAACGGCCGCATCGGCCAGGGAGATCGATGCTCACGGTCTACGAGGTGGGCGCGTTTCGCTTAGACCCGCTTGCCGGCGTGCTTACCCGTTCCGGCGTTCCTCAGTCGTTGGGCTCGCGCGCGGTCGGCGTGCTGGCGGTTCTGGTGCGAAATGCACACAGCTACGTCGAGAAGAATGCCATCCTGGACGCGGCGTGGCCGGGGGTCGTCGTCGAAGAAGGCAATCTCACTGTCCAGATTTCGGCGATCCGGCGTGTGCTGGCGCAAGTTCCCGGTGGTGATCGCTGGGTGGAAACCATCGCGCGCCGCGGATATCGCTTCGTCGGGCCGGTGAAGGAGGTGACCCTCGACGAAAATCGGAAATCGGCTGGCTGGAGCAAGCGGTCGAATCTGCCCGAACCGCTCACTTCCTTCATTGGGCGCGAACGCCAGCTGGCGGAAATCAAGCGGCTGCTACCAAAGACCCGGCTGTTGACGATCGTCGGGGTGGGTGGCATCGGCAAGACGCGGCTCGCGCTGCAGCTGGCGGCCGAGGTGAGCGAAGCGTATCGAGATGGCGTTTGCTTCGTGGAACTAGCGCCGCTTGCCGATCCGTCGCTGGTTCCCAACGCTGCCGCGCAGGTCCTGGGCGTTCGCGACGTGCGCGGCAAGTCACTGACCGAGGCGCTGTCGGTTCACGTGCGCAATCGCCAGCTTCTGCTGCTTCTCGATAACTGCGAACACGTGCTCGACGCCGGCGCGATGTTGGTCGATGCCATGCTGACCAAGGCGGCAGATCTTACGGTCATCGCAACCAGCCGTGAACCGCTTCGTGTCAGCGGCGAACAGGTGTATCGGTTATCTCCCTTCACCCTGCCCGATGCGGCAGCAAGCGCGGAAGCGATGGCGCAATCTGAAGCCGTTCAGCTTTTTGTCGAACGTGCCCGGTATAGGCGCCCCGATTTTGAATTGACGCAGGGCAATGCGCGCGCTGTGGGCAATGTGTGCACGCGGCTCGACGGTATTCCGCTTGCGCTCGAGCTGGCCGCGGCGCGCGTGCACGCGCTGTCGATCGAGCAAATCAATGAACGCCTGGACGATCGCTTCAAGTTGCTCACCGACGGCAGCCGCGCCGCACTGCCCCGCCAGCAGACGCTGCACGCGACGCTCGACTGGAGCCATGGGCTGCTATCGCGGCGCGAGCAGATCGTCTTGCGCAGGCTGGCCGTGTTTTTGGGCGGCTTCTCGCTCGACGCAGCGTCGTTTGTCGCGTCCGACATCGCGCTCCGTGGGTCTGAAGTGACCGATCTTCTCTCGCGATTGGTGGCACGCTCGCTCGTTGAAGCGGAGATTGGCAATATGGGCGCCGCCCGCTACCGCCTGCTCGAGACGACGCGCGGATACGCTGCAGAACGGCTCGCCGAAGCCGGTGAAACGGACGACATCCGCCGCCGCCACGCGCAGTACCTGTGCGATCTGTTCAACCTTGCGCCCGAGAATTGGCTGCGCATGCCGGACATGGATTGGCGCGCGCTCTACGCCAAGGAGCTCGACAATGTTCGCACGGCCCTCGATTGGGCACTGAGCGTCACCGGTGATCCTTCACTGGGCGTGGCGCTCGCCGGCGCGTCGGGTCCGATGTGGTTGGAACTGTCGCTCCACGGAGAAGGGCGTGGCCGCCTCGAAGCTGCAATGGAACGCGTCGGGCCTACGACGTCGCGCCTCGATCAGGCCCGCATCGCGCTCTGGCTCGGGATGCTGTTCGGGGAGGCCGAGCCGATCGCAGCCGGTGCCGCCAAGACGCGCGCCGTCGAGCTTTATCGTGAAATCGCGGACGCTACAGGGTTGGGGTTTTCGCTCGTGCAACTCGCGGCCGCATCGGTGTCCTCGGGCCGATTTGAGCGTGCGGCACAGAGTCTTGCTGAGGCATGGCCTCTCCTGGAGAACGCCCGGCTGCCGAAACCTCTCGCGCGCTATTTCGACACCGCCGGTTTCCTGCTAAGGCAGACTGGAGATCCAGTTCGTGCCCGCGAGCACTTCGAACGCGCGCTGAAGCTATTTCGCAACGCGGGCGCCGAACGGGAGGCGCTTCGCATGCTCGGCAACCTTGCCGACCTGACATGGTCGCTCGGTGACCTCGATGCGTCCGTGGCGGCGTTTCGCGAGTCGGTCTCGCGCCTGCGAAATTCACCGTTGACGACGGCAAACATGCTCGGCTTCAATTTGGCCAATCTCGCCGGAGTGCTCACCGAAAAAGGCGATCTTGCCGAAGCCCTGGCGGCCGCGCGCGAAGGAATGCCCTTGCTAACTTCGACGGGCAATGGGTGGATCCATGCCGATCATCTCGCACTACGCGCTGCATTGGTCGACAAGTTCGATGTCGCCGCTCGTATCGCGGGTTATGCAGATTCGCAGTACGCCTCCAAGCAAGCGCCGCGGCACCCGAACGAAGCACGTGCGCGCACACGGTTGTTCGCGCTGTTACGCGCCCATTTCAAGAACGGGGAAGTCGATAACTTGCTCGCCGAGGGCGCCGTGCTAAATGATGACGAAGCATGCCGCTTCGCGCTGGAGGATTGATTCCAAGGCGCCATCACAGGCCGGACATGGTGTCGATCACCAGCCTTTCCATGGCGGCGGGGGCAGCACGATGGGCGCTTTGGACGCATCCATGTCTCACATCTCCAACGGGCGAGGATCAGCGCATGCGGTTTCGCCTGTACGCCATCGCGGCCGCGCCGATGAATAGCGCCAGCAGCACCAATGCGCCCTCGGAAAGCGTCGGAATGGACTGCGCCACTGCTCCTCCGACTTGAACGGCATTCAGCAGACCGGCGTTGACTTGCTTCAGCGAACTGAACGAGCTGTTCGTGCCGCGGGCGGGAGCGTCGGCGGCTATGGAGTAGTGGACTTGCGTTGCAGCGATGGTCATGACTGTCGCAGCGAGCAATGCGGCGGCGGTTCTGGTTGACGGTCTCACCCATTGAGGTTTCTCCCGTAACGTAAGACTATTGCGCGCTGCTTCCCAAGGTTTCGACGTAAGCAAGCGCTTCGATGAGATCTACATTCCCGAGAACGGATGCGGCGTGTAGCGAGAGTTTGCCGACCTTCATAGCGGTGCTGGAGATGCTTCATTTCGTTCCCGATCGGTGCCAGCGCGGTGCCGGTCCCCGGCAGGATCACGGTGCTTCGAAGTGGGGCAAGTCATGAGCGACCAACCGCAACAGCCAGGCGGACCCGAAAGCGACGACATTGCCGGTTCGCACCTCGTGCCACAGGTCGGCATGATGCTCAAAGCGTTCTGGGCCTCTCCCGTACGCAACACGCTGCTGTGGATGGTGGGCGTGATCTTTCTGGTCGTCGTATCTGCGGCCTACGGGCAGATCCGGCTCAACCGCTGGAACGAGCCCTTCTACAACGCGCTGGCGCGGCGCGATTTCCAGGAGTTCGTCGTCCAACTCGGGGTATTCAGCATCATCGCGGCTGCGCTGCTCGTTCTTAACGTCTTCCAGCGCTGGTTGACGGAAATGATCAAGCTGAAGTTGCGCGAAGGCTTGACTCGGGATCTCATCGATCTTTGGATGCTCCCCCGACGCGCGTTCCGGCTCGCCAGCGCCGGGCCAATCGGCGTCAACCCCGACCAGCGCATGCACGAGGATGCGCGTCACCTGACCGAGCTTTCGACCGATCTCGGCATCGGCCTGCTGCAGGCCGCGATCCTGCTGGTCACCTTCGTGAGCGTGCTTTGGGCGCTGTCGGCGGACTTCGCCTTCCACGTCGCCGGCCGGGTGGTTCGGATTCCCGGTTACATGGTGTGGGCTGGCATCCTCTACGCTGGCTTCGCTTCCGTGCTGAGCTACTGGGTCGGCCGCAACCTGATCGGGCGT
>DATNCZ010000359.1:0-3650 GCA_035553335.1 Gemmatimonadaceae bacterium | reverse complement strand
TCCTCGATCAGTTGGAGCGATACGTCCAGGTGCGGACGATACCAACTGACCTCGGTCGGCTGCTTGGTACGGTAAACCTGTTCCCAATGCTGTCGCGCGTCCATTCGTTGTGACCTTGACTCGATTCCACGTACACCAGTTATGCGGCCATGTGACTGGATTCGAGGTGGGCCGGGGTCTAATAGCCGAGCGACGAATGCAAGCGCTGGTGATTGTAGAAGCCTTCAATCCAGTCGACGATGTCGAGTCGAGCTTGCGCTCGGGTTTCGTATCGGAGTTGATACACACGCTCCGCCTTCAGCGTCTTGAAGAAGCTCTCCATCGGCGCATTGTCCCAGCAATTGCCCGTGCGGCTCATCGATTGCTGCATCTTGAAATCGGCGATCAGTTGCCGGTGAGTAGCGCTCGCGTACTGGCTGCCGCCGTCGGAATGCATGATCAGTTGTCGTGTTGCCTCACGTAATTTTGTTACCAGCTGCCTCACCAAGAATGTTACTCGTCAGGTTATTGACCAGGCGCTGGACAGCCTCTTGACGCCATATCCGTACTCGCTTCTGCAGCGTATGGAGCTGGCGCAAGTTGTACCGACCCGGGTAACGGGCCTGGAACTCAACGAGCAGTTCGAGTGCGGTTTGATCCGGTAGCTCGTCGAGACAACGCGTCATCTCCTCCCAATGCTCGTTGAAGAGCTCAGGGCGGCGGCCCCGCGGTTTGTCACTGTGCAGCCGATACGTTCGGGGCGCGATGACGATGCCCCGCGCGCGGGCATCTCGACGCCACAGGTTGACGCGCCGCAAGAGGGTCTTGTACTGCCTTGGAGTGAATCGGCCGGGAAATTGGACGCACAATTCGTCGAAGAGCTGAGACGCGTTGATATTGGGCAGGCTTTCAAGTCGCCGGCAAACGATGGGCCATGCCATGCGAAGCGCCTGAACCCGGGCTTGGCCAGGCTCCGCGTAGACGAGTTGCAGTTTCTTCGGCCGCTGAGGTGCGGCGACGTTGGGCGGTGGCACCGAAGGTGCGGCAGTGGCGATCCGCTCTGGCGCCGGAATCCTCTCCAGACCGCGCAAGTACCGCGGTTTGGCATCAGCGGAAAACGTCGGACGGATCTCGCCCATGCGCCATGCACTCGATAGGCTTGCCACGAACGCAGCGAGGGTTCGGTGGCTCGGAGCTCATGGGCGGCGTCGAATCGCCGTCTGCCAGAGCGGCCAAGTAAGCCTGCACTGCTCGCATTTCCTCGAGCAGCTTCAAGGGATCGAGGTTCGCCGACACCTCGCATAATTTGCTCTTGGCGGCCGTCGAAATGCTGTCGGCCTGCAGAAGGCGCTCGCAGGGCGTCTGCGGCGGGTGATAGCGCTTGGTAACCTTGGCACCATCGCGCTGCTTGGAAGCCAGCTTGAATGACGGCTGGAAGAAGTTCACGAAGAGCCGCGACGCCCCGTACAGACGTGTGATCGCCCGTGCGGCCGCCAGTCCCTCGAAGCGTCGGTATCCAAGGAGCTTTCGGACGATGGCTCCATTCTTCTGCTCTATCCAGGCCTGGTCGTTCTTTCGATACGGCCGGGATCGGGTGAGCTCGATGCCATGGCTCAGGCAGTACTCGATCAGCCTGTCGTTCACGAGTGCCAATACGCTGGCATGGCGAAAGGCGCTCAAGCGTGCCGGCATCGAGAATTTCCGCTGGCACGATTTGAGGCACCTGGGCCACGTGGCATCGGCAAGCGGGGACGCCAACGCACGAGCTGCAGCGCCTGGGCGGCTGGCGCTCTTCAGTTATGGTTGAACGCTACGCACATTTGGCGCCCGACCATCTCGCGAGAGCCGCTAACCGGCTCGATTCGCTACTCGGTGGTTACGATTTGGCTACGCTGGAGAAGGAAAAGGGATCGGCAGAGCGCGCCAATCCCTTGTAATCGTTGGTGCCGGCAGTAGGAATCGAACCCACGACCAACGGTTTACAAAACCGCTGCTCTACCAACTGAGCTATGCCGGCGTCGCGCACGATTGTAGCGCCGCCCCGGACTAGCGATCGTACGATGCAAGAAGAAAGCCGCGTGCGCGACGCGCGCGGGAGCGCTTACTTGACGACCTGAAGATGCGAGCGCTTGCGCGATGGTTCGCCGAGCTTCGGCTGCGCGTCGACGTCACGCGCGCCGCTGCTCGATGCGAGTGCCGCGACGGGATCGTCGGGTGCGGTGAAGGAAAAGCCGTAGCCGGTCTCCTTCGCGAAGATGCCGATCACGGCGCCGATCGGCACGGCCACCTCCTGCGACGAGCCGTTGAAGCGCGCGGTGAACTGGATCCACTGATTGTCGATCGTGAGCTTGCGCGTCGCGGTCGTGCTCACGTTCAGCACGATTTCGCCGTTCTTCACGAACGCGGCCGGCACGCGCGTCTGCGGGTTGACGCGCACCGCGAGATAGGGTGTCAAGCCGTTGTCGGCGCACCATTCGCAGATGGCGCGCACGAGATAGGGTTTGGCGGACTGCTCTGACATGGAGAAAATATTACGCTCGGCAATTCGGTGGTCAAGACGCCAGCTTTACGGCCGTCAGTCTGCGATCCTCGGTGTTGCGCGCGAGGGCGCGCGCGGTCCACGTTGTGCGTTACACGATTGGAAAAGTGTCGACCTTCTTTACGGTTCGCCCCCGAAACCCGCCAAAACCGCGCCTGGCCGACGGATGCATGCAATGATGATGCCTACTTGCGCATCCCCCGTTCAGCCGAAGTAAGCGCTTCGGAGAACGCGGGGCGCGCGAACAGCCGCTCGGCGTACTTCATCAGCGGCGCCGCCTGCTTGGGCATCTGGACGCCGTAATAGTCGAGCCGCCAGAGCAGCGGCGTGATCGCCACGTCGAGCATCGAGTAGTCCTCGCCGAGCATGTGCTTGTGCTTGGCGAAGACCGGCGCGATCTGCATCAGCGCATCGCGCACGAGGCCGCGGGCCTTGTCGGACTGCTTCTGGTTGCCGCTCTCCAGCGCGTCGATGTGCACGAAGAGCTCCTTCTCGAACCGATGCAGGAAGAGCCGCGCGCGGGCACGCATGACCGGATCGGCCGGCATGAGCTGCGGATGCGGGAAGCGCTCGTCGATGTACTCGTTGATGATGTTGGATTCGTGCAGGACGAGGTCGCGCTCGACGAGCACCGGCACCTGGTTGTAAGGGTTCATCACCGCGAGATCCTCGGGCTTGTGGTCGAGGTCGACGTCGATGATCTGGAAGTCCATCCCCTTTTCGTGCAGCACGATGCGGCAACGCTGGCTGAACGGATCGGTCGTGCCGGAATAAAGGGTCATCATGTCAGTGCAGGTCTTTCCAGTACTCGCGCTTCAGCGCGTACGCGAAGGTGAACAGCACGCCGAGGAACAGCAGCACGACGATGCCGAGATGGATCCGCTTGTTGCGGACCGGCTCGGCCATGTAGTCCATGTAATTGACGAGGTCCGTCACGAACGCCTCGTATTCGGTGCGCGTCATCGTCCCCGGGACATCGGGCGACACGCGGAGCATCGCGTACTTGTGGTCCTTGAGCGGTTCCACCATCGACAGACCCTTCACCGCGATCGCGGCAGCCGTCGCCTTTTCGTGATCCTCGTATTCGGTCGAGACGAGCTTGTTCTCGCCGGAAAGTTGCCACAGCACGTTC
>DATNCZ010000358.1:0-2763 GCA_035553335.1 Gemmatimonadaceae bacterium | reverse complement strand
TACGGAAAGCGAGATGCAATATGACTGAACATGCGGTGGTGATTGCCGGTGCCGGCCCGACTGGGCTGATGCTGGCGGGCGAGCTTGCGTTGGCTGGCGTCGACGTCGCGATCGTCGAGCGGCGCGCGAGCCAGGCGCTCTCCGGTTCGCGCGCCGGAGGCCTGCAGTCGCGGACGATCGAGGTGCTCGATCAACGTGGCATTGCGGATCGGTTTCTTTCGGAAGGACAGATCGCGCAGGTCGGAGCGTTCGCGTCGGTCAAGCTGGACATCAGCGACTTTCCAACGCGACATCCGTATGGGCTCGGACTGTGGCAGAACCACATCGAGCGCATCCTCGCCGGCTGGGTGGATGAGCTGAAGGTGCCGATCCATCGCGGACGCGAGGTGACGGGTTTTGCGCAGGATCACACTGGCGTCGACGTTCAACTCTCGAACGGGGAATCGCTACGCGCGGAATATCTCGTCGGGTGTGATGGAGGCCGCAGTGTGATCCGCAAGACAGCCGGCATCGAGTTCCCCGGATGGGATCCCACGATGAGCAGCCTGATCGCCGAGGTCGAGATGACCGAGCAACCGGAGTTGGGCGTCCACCGCACGGCCGCGGGCATGTACGCGTTCGGCAAGCTGGAGTACGAGATCCGCGATGGCCAGATCATCTACAAGGATGGTGGGTCGATACGTGCAATGGTGCCCGAGCCGCATGTGGGTACCACCAGAGAACCCACGCTCGGCGATCTCAGCGCGGCGCTCATCGCCGTATGCGGGACGGATTACGGATTGCGCAGTGCCACGTCGATCTCGCGATTCACGGACATGACGCGTCAGGCCGCGTCTTACCGTGACAGACGCGTCCTGCTGGCGGGCGACGCCGCGCACGTGCATTCGCCCGTCGGTGGACAGGGTCTCAACACCGGCGTGCAGGATGCGGTGAACCTTGGATGGAAGCTGGCCCAGGTGGTCGGGCGGACATCACCCGAAAGCCTGCTGGATACGTATCACGCCGAGCGTCATCCTATTACTGCACGCGTTCTGCGCACGACTATGGCGCAGGTCGCGCTGCTCCGCACGGACGAGCGCACCAGGGCATTGGGCGATATCGTCACCGAGCTGCTGGGGATGGACGAGCCGCGCAGGACGTTCGCCGCGAGAATGTCGGGGCTGGACATTCATTACGACCTTGGTGCCGGGCACCCGCTGCTGGGACGCCGGATGCCAGATCTCGATCTGGTCACCGCCAACGGTCCGCTGCGGGTCTTTACGCTGCTGCACCATGCTCGACCGGTGCTGCTCGAACTCGGTGAGTCTGGCGATTTCGATATCGCTCCATGGGCAGATCGAGTACAGTCGATCGACGCCGAATACCATGGTACGTGGGAACTTCCGGCACTCGGCGTCGTGCCAGCTCCGACCGCGGTGTTGATCCGGCCTGACGGATATGTGGCGTGGGTGGGGGAACGATCCCACAGTGGGCTCGTGGACGCGTTGACTAGATGGTTCGGGGCGGCGGATGCGGCGTAATCACATCGCTCGAGTGAAGGGCCGCGAGGATTGGGCGGCCGTTGCGGCCACGCGTACATTATGACGATGCCAAGCCGCCATTCATTCATTATTGCGCCACTCGTCTTCGCGACGTTCGTAGCTCTGGGCTGTGCCACGAGTACAGCCACCAGCGGGCCCACGGCCGACCACACGGTCAACAGTGTCGACACGCCTCGCAGTTCCGCGGCCATCCTGCTCGATCCCGCCGATGCCGAGTGGCGCCGCGCGGCGCCGGCCAAATCGCATCTCCGCTTCGAGACCACCAGGGGTGTGTTCGTGCTCGAGCTGGTGCGCGCGTGGGGTCCCATCGGTGCGGACCGTTTCTACAACCTTGCTCGGCTCGGCTACTACAACGACGCGCGCTTCCATCGCGTCGTGCCAGGTTACATCGTGCAGTGGGGGATCAACGGAAACCCGGCAGTGAACGCGGCGTGGAAAGATCAGCAGATCGCCAACGATTCGCCCCGATCGCACAACGTGCGCGGCACGTTCGCGTTCGCGCAGTTTGGGCCGGGCGATTCGAAGACACGCAACACGGAGATCTACGTCAACCTCCGGGACAATCCGCGCAGCGACGCCGAGCCGTTCACGATGCTGGGGACGGTGATCGAGGGAATGGACGTCCTCGACAGCCTGTACTCAGGCTACGGTGAGAAATCCGGCGGCGGTTTGCGGCAGGGCAAACAAGGTCCGCTCCTGGAGGGCGGGAACGCGTACATGGATCGGGAATACCCGAAGCTCGATCGGATATTGAGGGTGACGGTGACGACCGTAGAGCGCTGAGCTGATCAGCTGCTGGTCGATCACAAGGCGCGGAGATCCGAGCCGGAAAGGTGGCGACGCGTCGTGGTGATGACTACGACGGTGAAGTATGTACTAGACGCACAGGTTGAAAGGCAGCGACCGGTTACTGCGTGTTTCCAAAAAGGCCTTTGCAATAATTCAACACGTCGTGAGGAGCGTACGACGAAACAAGTAGGCCAGCCCGTATCGTCGATAAGACCGCTTTCGAGAAGTCCGGCTGGAGTTTGGCCGCCCCATTGGCTAGCGCCAAGTCTAGCTTTACGGATGGCAGAAAAACCGCAGAGCCAAAATTGACATTCGTGGGGTGACGAATAAATGGATGGTCGCCGTCCCCCAGTGTCACCGTTTTTTCCGTGTGGTCTCGCTCAGTGACGAGCATGACCACGACTACCAACCCGGTTTTTGGGTCGGGGTCCGT
>DATNCZ010000357.1:0-6186 GCA_035553335.1 Gemmatimonadaceae bacterium | reverse complement strand
ATTGTCGTGAAATGAGCGAGGTTGATCGGACATGGAGAGCACATGCTAGCAGCGATAAGATCGGCCGCAGTCATCGGTATCGATGCCTACGACGTGACAGTCGAGGTTGACGCAGCGCAAGGCTTGCCGCAATGGACCATTGTGGGCCTTCCAGCGGGCGCTGTCAAGGAGAGCAGAGAACGCGTCGGAGCCGCGATAGTGAACTCCGGGTTCACGCTTCCACCTCGACGTATAACTGTAAACCTTGCTCCGGCGGATATTCGCAAGGAAGGTACCGCGTTCGATTTGCCGATCGCACTCGGCATTCTGGTCGCAACGGGGCAGATCGATCCCGGCGCCGTCGAGAATCGGATGTTCGTAGGCGAATTGAGTCTGGATGGCGCCGTGCGCAACATACGCGGTGCGCTCTCGGTCGCACGCCACGTCGGTCGCGTGTCGCCGGGATCCGTGCTCGTCGTTCCGCCAGCGAATCACGCTGAAGCGGGTCGTGTCACGAATATTCTGCTGGCCGCGCCCGCGACGTTGCGTGAGCTGGTCCTGCAGCTGCGTTGCGACGATCTCCTTGTCGCCCGCGCGGCGGAGTCCGCGGAATGCCAGCGTGCGTATGAAGTCGACTTCTCGGACGTCGTGGGTCAGGAGAGCGCGAAGCGCGCGCTGGAAGTCGCGGCCGCCGGCTCGCACAATCTCGTCATGATCGGCCCACCAGGAGCTGGCAAGACGATGCTCGCGCGCCGTCTTCCGACGATCCTTCCCGATCTCAGCGAGGAAGAAGCGCTCGAAGTGATTGCGATCCACTCCGTTGCCGGCGTGCTGTCGCCTGAAATCACGCTCGGCGCGCGGCCATTTCGTGCGCCACATCACTCGATATCGGGTGCAGGTCTCATCGGCGGTGGGAGCAGCCCGCGCCCGGGAGAGGTTAGCCTCGCGCACAACGGTGTCCTGTTTCTCGACGAGATGCTGGAGTTTTCGCGGGGAGTGCTGGACGGATTGCGACAGCCGCTGGAGGATGCCTCGGTCGTCATCGCACGCGCCGCGATGTCGGTGAGCTTTCCCGCGCGATTCACATTGGTCGGCGCCACCAATCCCTGTCCTTGCGGGAGAGCCGGCGAGCCCGGTCGCAAGTGCAGTTGCGGCGCGGCAGAAGTTGCAAAGTACGCTGCGCGCATGTCGGGCCCGCTCGTCGACAGAATCGACATGCACGTGCCCGTTGGCGCAGTTGCGTTGCGCGACCTGAGTGCAGATGCCGAAGGTGGCGATAATTCCGCTGCAATGCGCGACCGGGTCGGTCGTGCGCGTTGCGTTCAACGCGCACGCTACCGGGCGTTGCGCGGCGTCACGTGCAACGCGCACGTTCCCGGGCGCTGGCTCGATCGCCACACTCCGATCGACACGGAGGCGCGCACTCTGCTGCACTCGGCGGCTTCCGCACTCGATCTATCGGCGCGTGCATATCACCGCGTGCTCAAGGTCGCGCGCACCATCGCAGATCTGAACGGCGACGAGCGAATCGCGCCGCCGCATGTTGCAGAAGCGTTGCGGTACCGACCATCGGTGCGAAAGTGACAGCCGACTCCTGAGACGTCGGCTTCGGGAGGCGCCCGGAACGCTCGCGCTGCGAACCGGGCCGCCCCGTTATTCTTCGTCTACGGCATCGGGTAGTCCGTCGGCCACCGTCATGAAGAGACATGGAGAAGCTATGAACGATACGTCCGCTTCCGATTACTCAGTCCCCGCCGGCGTCGACATCGGCCACACGCATCTCAAGGTCGCCGACCTCGATCGCGCCCTGGGGTTCTACCACGGCGTGCTCGGCTTCGACATAACGCAACGCTACGGCACACAGGCGGCGTTCGTTTCGGCCGGAGGCTATCACCATCACATCGGCCTCAACACGTGGGAGAGTCGCGGCGGGACAGCGCCTCCGCGCGGACACACCGGGCTTTACCACGTCGCGATCCGGTATCCGACGCAGCGGGATCTGGCGATCGCAGTCCGGCGCGTCATGGATGCAGGTATCGCGTTGCAGGGCGCCGCGGACCATGGAGTGAGCGAGGCGATCTATCTGAGCGATCCGGACGGGAATGGGATCGAGCTGTACTGGGATCGTCCGCGCGAGGAATGGCCACGAGCTGAAAGCGGGCTCCCGCTGATGGGGACAGACCCGCTGGATCTGGAGAAGCTGCTGCAAATGGCGGATTGACTATCCCGGATTGAAAATGGGTTCCCGCGTTTGCGGGAGCGACGACTCGTGTGGGACCGTGAAAGCTCCGCAGGGTAGGCGGGGCCACCCGCTACCGGCTAATTTTCGGTATGTTCGGCTGCCTTAGAAGAGTTGGATGCCTCATAGTTCTGGCCGCGATCGTCGCCGCCGGCTACTACTGGTGGACGGTCAAAGCCTCTCCTTCGGCCCCTGCGGCGGGAGCGTGGCACGCCGTGACGGCGGCCGACGCGTCGGCGGGCGAGTCTGCCGTGACCGGCCTCAGAGCAAGCCAGGGCAAGGTGTTCGCCAATCTCACGCCGGCTCAGGCCGTCGCCTACCTCATCCAGGCGACTGCGAAGCAGCTGCCTCCATCATCGACCGACGTCGAGGCAATGGTCTCGGGCGACCAGCTCCACGTCCGCGCAGTGGTGCCCCTCCGCGAGCTGGGTGCTGATCGCGCCCTCGGACCGCTCGCGTCGATGCTGAGCGCGCGCGACACAGTCGAGCTGGCCGGCCGCGTCGATCTTATAAAGCCCGGGCTGGCACAGATGCACGTCACAAAGGCGCAGATCCATCAACTTGCAGTACCGAATGCAATGATCCCGAAGCTCGTGCAACAGATCCGGCACGACGCGCCAGCGGGAATCGCACCGGATGCATTTCCGATTCCGCTCCCCAGTTACATCGGTGATATTCGAATCGCCGATGGCAAAGTCACGCTTTACAAGAACGTCCAATAATGAAAGTCTTCAAGAACTTCGTCGCGGGTGCGTGGGTCGAGCCGTCCACTGGCAAGTATTTCGACAACCGCAATCCCGCTGATCTCAACGATGTGATCGGAAAGTTTCCGCTCTCGAATTCGACAGACGTCGATCGCGCTGTCGCCAGCGCAAAACGCGGATTCGAATTGTGGAAGGCGACTCCTGCGCCGCAGCGTGGCGACATCCTGCGCAAGGCAGGCGATCTGCTCGTCGCGCGCAAGGAAGAGATCGCCGACGCGATGACGCGTGAGATGGGCAAGCCGCTCACCGAAACGCGCGGCGACGTTCAGGAAGGGATCGACACCGCCTACTACGCGGCGACGATGGGCCGCCAGCTCTCGGGACGCACCGTTCCATCGGAGCTGCGCAACAAGTGGGCGATGAGCTTCCGCCGCCCGATCGGCGTCGCGGGGCTGATCTGTCCCTTCAATTTCCCGATGGCAATCCCCACGTGGAAGATGTTCCCGGCGCTCGTGTGCGGGAACTCGGTGATCTTCAAGCCCGCCGAGGATGTGCCGCACACCGGGACATTGCTCGTCGAGATCCTGCTCGACGCAGGACTTCCGCCAGAAGTGATTCAGCTGTTGCACGGGACTGGTGAAGACGTCGGCGCTCCACTGGTCGAGCATCCCGACGTTCCGCTCATCTCGTTCACAGGATCGACTTCGACCGGCAGCATCGTCGGTGCAACCTGCGGACGCATGCACAAGCGCCTGTCGCTCGAGATGGGTGGCAAGAACGCCCAGATCGTGCTCGACGACGCAGATCTCGATCTTGCACTCGAAGGCGCGCTCTGGGGCGCGTTCGGAACTACGGGCCAGCGTTGCACCGCGACCAGCCGCCTCATCCTGCAGAAGGGAATCCACGACAACTTCCTCGGTATGCTGGTCGAGCGCACCAAGGCGTTGAAGCTCGGCGACGGCAGAAAGAAGGGCGTCGATGTCGGGCCAGTCATCAACGAAGCGGCGCTCCGGAAGATCGAGCACTACGTCGATATCGGACAGGCCGGCGGCGCGGACATCGTCTGCGGCGCGCAGCGTCCCAGCGGTGATGCTTTCAAGGACGGCCTCTTCTACGAGCCGACCATCTTCACACGCGTCGAGCCGACGCACAGGATCGCCTTCGAAGAGATCTTCGGGCCGGTGCTGTCGGTAATCCGCGTCTCGACGCCGGACGAGGCCTTTGCGGTGAACAATGCCGTCAAGTACGGCCTGTCGTCATCGGTCTACACGCGGGACGTCAACATCTCGTTCCGGGCCCTGCAGGAGCTCGACAACGGCATAACGTACATCAACGCCCCAACCATCGGCGCCGAGGCACATCTGCCCTTTGGAGGGGTAAAGCAGACGGGCAACGGCCATCGCGAGGGCGGATGGGAAGTGTATGATTTCTATTCCGAGACCAAGGTTGGTTACGTCGATTATTCCGGCACGCTGCAGCGGGCACAGATCGATACTTACCTTGGGACGCCGGACTAGACGACCTGCTTGGCGCACGTGAGAGACAACTCGTCATTCCCGCGAAAGCGGGAATCCGTGTTATCGATCTTTGGATGCGACGATGGCAGAAAGTATGTCGGCGGCAGATGGATTCCCGCGAAAGCGGGGAAGACTGTATCCGGTAGCGCGCTTGAGGACTGGGCACACAGAGGTATACTGAACTCGTGATGCGTGGATTCGTGCGAGCGGTTTTGCAGCTGGGAGCGTCGGTGCTGCTGTTCCTGGTAACGCGCGCTCTGGTGGTCGAGATGTACAAGATCCCGACACCGAGCATGCAGCGCACGCTGCTCGTTGGTGACTTCCTGGTGGTCAACAAGATGGTGTACGGCCCGGAACTGCCGTTCACCAACATCAAGCTTCCCGGACTCCACCAGCCGCGCCGCGGCGATGTGATCGTATTCAAATGGCCGTCCGATCCATCCATCAACTTCGTGAAGCGGGTCGTCGGCGTGCCGGGCGACACGCTGCTGATGCATGACGGAGTCCTCCAGCGCAACGGGTTCCCGCTCAAGGAGAGCTACGTCACCCATACGTCGGCGGACGCCGACATGGCGGTGGACGAGTTCCGTTGGCAGCGGGATTATCTGGTCAAGTCGGCCCGCGCCAGTGAAGCGTACTGGCCCTCCCGCAACAACTGGGGCCCCCTGGTCGTCCCTCCGCACGATCTCTTCGTGCTCGGCGACAATCGCGACAACTCCCTCGACAGCCGGTACTGGGGCTTCGTTCCCGACTCTCTCGTCCGCGGCCAGCCGATGTTCGTGTATTTCAGCTATCGGCCCGATTCTGCCTCCGCCTGGAGCTGGCTCACCAACGCCCGCTGGAAGCGGCTTGGAACGATCGTTCGATAACTCGAAAACCGACTGGCCGCATCATATGATGTCAGGCCCCCTTTCAACCTGTTGGTGGTCGGGTAGAATTAGAACGGATGAAGCTGCCGTCCAAGCGAAAGGAATTTGTTGATGAGGGCCTGCTGGATCAGTACCTGCGGGACATCAGTGCATACCCGCTGATCTCCCGCGAAGCTGAAGCTGCACTGGCCGTCGGCATTCGCGCGGGCGATGAAGAGGCGATGAACCAGCTGGTCCGCGCCAATCTTCGCTTCGTCGTGTCGGTTGCAAAAAAATATCAGAACCAGGGCGTCAATCTCTCGGATCTGATCAACGAGGGAAATCTGGGACTGATGCGCGCCGCCAAACGTTTCGACGAGACCAAGGGGATCAAGTTCATCTCCTACGCGGTCTGGTGGATCCGTCAGGCGATCCTGCAGGCGCTGGCCGAGCAGTCGCGCATCGTCCGAGTGCCGCTGAACCGTGCGGGTGACCTGCATCGGATCGGAAAGCACGCGGCAATGCTGCTCCAGGACCTGGGGCGCGAGCCGACGCATCATGAAATCGCCGAGGGGATGGGTATCTCCGAGGAAGAGGTCGCGCGCACCATGGCGATCTCGCACACGCACCTCTCGCTCGACGCGCCAATGACGCCGGGCGAAGACAACTCGCTCATAGATCACCTTGCCGATACAAATCGCCTTCTGCCGGATGAAGAGACTTTCGAGAAGGCACTCATCGAAACTGTCCACAAGTCGCTGCTCATCCTCAAGCCGCGTGAAGCACGCGTGCTGCGCATGTATTTCGGCCTCGACGGCGACGAGCCGATGACGCTCGAGGTAATCGGAGAAGTACTCGGTGTGACGCGCGAGCGCGTGCGTCAGATAAAGGATCGCGCG
>DATNCZ010000356.1:0-4974 GCA_035553335.1 Gemmatimonadaceae bacterium | reverse complement strand
ACATGGGAGACATGAACAAGAAGGGTGCCGCGAACGAGGCAAAGGGCGCGATCAAGGAAACCGCCGGCAAGATCAAGGGCGACGTCGGCGACGCGCTCGATGATTCGAGCATGCACGCCGAGGGTCGGGGCGAGCAGCTGAAGGGCAAGATTCAGAAGAACTTCGGCAAGGCTGAGCGTGCGCTGGACCCGGATACTCATCGGGATTCGACGGATTCGGATCGGACGCGTCGTCCCTGACCAGTGCTGATTTGATCTCGTCATTCCCGCGAAAGCGGGAATCCATCTGCTGCCGATCGGCTGTGCACTACCATCGCACTTCAAGATCGATAGCATGGATTCCCGCTTTCGCGGGAATGACGATGACGCGTCAGAACGTGTAGCGCAGCGTCAGGTTTCCGTAGACCGTTGCCTTGTACGGTCCGGGGATGATGTATCCGTCGCCGTGGCCGCCGTCCGGTGCCTGTGCGAGACCTGCGTAGTTCGGGCCAACGAACAGGAAGCTGTAGTACGTGCTGCCGAGCAGGTTGTCGCCGCCCAGGGACGCATCGAGCGACCAGTGCCTGTCCATCTTCGTCTTGTAGCCGATCTTTGCGCCGAGTAGATCGTATGACTTGACGTAGGTCGAGTTGTCGAACGTGACAGGGACCTTGTCGACGTACTGATAGGTGCTGTTGAGGTAGATCCCCTGATTGCTGGTCAGGTCGAGTCCGCCGTTGAACATGTTGCGCGGAACGCGTGGCACCGCCCTGTCCGAGAAATCGACCGTCGCAGCGGTGTTGTTGTTATCGCTCTTGAAATCGATGAATCTGGAATCGTTGTACGTGTACGACGCCCACGGCCGTACCAGCGACACGAGCTGCGTGGGGTTGTCGATCACGAGATAGCTGAGTGATGCTTCTGCACCGCGGTCGCGCTGCTTGCCTGCGTTGGTCGTGTACGTTATCGAGTTCGCCGTCTGGGATACCAGCTTGTCGGAGTTCTCGATGTCGAACAGCGAGACCTGACCGTTCAGGCGATTCGCGAAGAGACTGCCCTGCGCTCCGACTTCATACTGCACGGCGCGCTCGGGCTTGAGCGAGAGATCGACAGCGCCGGTGTTGTCGATGGTATTGCTCAGCAGCGGCGGTGTGTATCCGGAGCTGACGCTCGCGTACACCGACGCGTTGCTGCCGAAGCCCCTGGTCAGCGCGACGCGGGGCGCGATCACTGCGTCGAACGATCTCACCTGCGTCGTCGCGCTGTCGAATACCTGACCGTTCCTCAGCATGTTGCGGATGCCGAATTCGTTCTTGTTGAGGCTCGCGCCGACTGTCAGCGTAAACTGGCTTGGCATGGCGAAGTTCCATTCCGTGAACAGCGACGCGATGCTGGCGTAGTTCTCCTGACTCGTGGGCCGCTGAGGGTATGGCGGTGCGGGAACGATGAACACACCATTGGTCGAGATGTTGGTGCGCTCGAGCATTCCGCCCAGTGTGCCGGTCACATCGACCACACCCCACTGGCCCGAGTAGCCGAAGGCCGAGCGTGCGCCGAAGGTGAACTGGTTGGCGTCCGTGAAGCCATGGGCAAATGGCTGGCCGTACGTACGACCCGTGCCAAACACAGTGGTCTTGTTGGTGATGTCGTCGGTCAACCGATAATTGTCGGTCAGGCCGGTGATGAAGCTGGTGATCTGGATGTGCGAATCGTTGGCGAGGTAGGCTGCATTGCTCACCGGGCGACGCGCGTAGAAGTCTGCGCTGTCGATCTCGCCCGCGAGCTCCTCGAATGAGCGGTTGTAGGCGAAGTACGCGGACAGGGTCTGGTTGTCGCTGACCGTGTAATCTCCCGTCGCGCTTAGGTAATCCTTGAGAGATCCGCTGTGTGGACGGAATGAATCGTAGGTCTGATGGCCGTAATTCAACACCAGGTCCGACGAGTTCGTCGCGGTCTGGAAGCTGGTATTGCTTCGGAGCAGACCGTAGCTCCCGCTCGTCAGCTGCTGGCTGAGGCTGGTCTCGTTCGGTGTTGGGCGCGCAGTGGTAAATCTCACCGTACCGCCTATCTGGCTGCCATACTGGCTCGATGCTGGCCCCTTGATGACTTCGACATTGCCGAGTGTGGAATAGTCGATGTCGTCGAGAATGGTCGCACCGGAAGCATCGGTGACCGGGATGTCGTTCAGAAAGACGTTGTATCCCAGACCGTTGGAGTTCGGGCTGTTCCCACTCGTGCTCGGGTAGTAACCACGGATCGTGATGCGGGCACCGCCCCAGGGCGTGCGCGACTGCATGAAGATGCCGGGAACTGTATTGATCGAGTTCTCCAGGCTCAGCCCGCTGGCGCGATCGAGATCCTGCTGTGTGAGGATCGCCGTGGATGGCGTCGGCTTGTTGGCGACGATCTGCACACCGGGAAGCCTGGTCTGTGATGGTGCGAGTCTGATGCGTAGCGCAACACTCGCATCGGTCACGGGGATTTCCGCGGCCGCATAGCCTGGGCTCGTCACCGTGAGACTGGTGACGCTGCGGTCGGTGCTGATGTTGAAGCCGCCAGCGTCATTGGTGATGGCGCCGACGGTCGTGCCTGTGATCACGACCGACGCACCGACGATGGGCGTCCCGGTCTGTTGATCGACAACTGTTCCGTGCACGGATGCCTGGGCGTGAACCATCGCAGGCATGATCAGTAGCAGGAGAAGGGAGAACAGCTTCTTCATCAAGATGTTTCCAAGCGGTGGAAAGAGGAGAGGAATCAGCGGGGCGACTGCACCCCGAACCTGACAGGAAGATGACAAAATGGCGACTATACTGGTACGCCCACACGAGCGCCCACGTTGCGGCAGGCTGGTGGGCCAAGCGCACCGTCCCAACAACAGAAGGCGCGAACGATAGTTCCGTTCGCGCCTTCTGTTATCAGAAAGCCTGCAGGGAGGCTACTGCTTGCAGCTCCCGTGCGGGTCCATGTGCGGACCGTCGACGACCGGACGGTGGTCCATGTTCGCGACGTGCATGGCAAGGTCTTCGATGAAGTTATCGATGCGCGCCATGTGGTTGTAATCGATGTACTGCGGCTCATCCGTCACCTGGTGGTAATCGGAGTGCAGGCCGGTCGTGAAGAAGATGATCGGGATGTTGTATCGTGCGTACTCGTAGTGATCGCTGCGGCAATAGATGTTGTCCGGGTGACCGTTGGCATCCATCGAGTAGTCGAACACCAGGCCGTGCTTGCCGTCCTTGTTCACGGACTCGGCCATGTTACCGAGCTCGGTCGACAAGCGATGAGAGCCGACGAGCTGCAGGTAGTTCGGGCTGCCGCGCAGGATGGCACCGTCCTTCGACTTGCCGGTGATGTCGTACGCGTCGCCGCGGCCGACCATGTCCATGTTGAGCTGTGCGACTATGGAGTCACGAGGGACGGTCGGGTGATCGGTGAAGTAGGTCGAGCCGAGCAGACCCTTCTCCTCGCCGACGTGCCAGACGAAGATGACGGAGCGCTTGGGTTTGGCCGACACCATCTTCTGAGCGATCTCGAGAACGCTCACGGAGCCCGAGCCGTCGTCGTCAGCGCCGTTGGAGATCGAATCGGGGCGCGAAGAATTGGGATGTGCCGCGCGGTATGCAGCGAGCACCTTGTTCACCTCGGCCTGCTGCTCCGGGGTCGCCTGCTTCGCGCCATCCTCGGCGCCACCTGGGCGCACGATGTGGTTGAAGAAGCGCAGCGAGTCGTGATCCACAGGGCGGTTGTTGAATCCGATGTGGTCGTTATGCGCACCCATCGCGACGTACTCTCCCACGAGCTTGGGATCGCTGCCGCGGATGATTCCGACGACGTTACGCGCCGGATAGGGTACCGGCTCGACGGAAAGCTTGAGATCGAGCTTGCCTGGAGCGCCTCCGAGAGTTGCGCCGGGCGCGGGGCTACCCTGGATCAACTTACCCGCAGCAGCGTGCGAGATGAGGAGGGTGGGCGGCGGCGTCTCGGCCGGCTCGTTGCTCGGATCGTCGACGAAGGTCTGCGGGCGAGTGAAGAAGGGCATGAACTGGTCGAGCCCGACGATGCCGACCGCGACGGCGCCTTCGACTGCCCGAGCGGCGCTGCGCATCGCGCGTGGCGATGTGCCCGGAGGCATGGTGAAGACGACGATCTTTCCGGCGCCCTCGCCGGCCTTGATCATCTGCGTTGTGTCGCCGAGGATGCCGCCGTAGATGATCTGCACATTGCTGGCGTCGACCGACTTGGAGCCTGTCGCAACCCAGTCGCTTCCGTAAGCGAGGTTGGCGTCGCCGACGGTGAGCGTCGAGCCGTTATCGATCGAGCGAACCTTGAGCGGAATCGTCTGGAAGTAGCCACCGTTATCGCCGGCGGGAATGAGGCCCATCTTCTTCGCCTCTGCCGCGATGTAATCGGTGCCCTTGAAGTTGCCGATGGTGCCAGCTTCGCGGCCCTGCATGGAATCGTCGGCGAAGATGTAGAGCCGCGTCATGAGGTCCTGCGCTGTGATCGCCGAGGTCGTCGGCTGCGCAGCGTGCTTGAGCGGGAGCGTCGTCGGCGGGTACGGGACGATCGTCGGCGGCGCTTCGGTAGCGGGTGCCTGTTGGGCTGCAAGGAGCGCAGGCGCGAGCATGGAAGCCGCGATAATGGAGAAGCGTTTCATGGCTGGTAGCGATGGGTAATCGGCCGGAAGCGCAGGCACGGGATAGACCCATGCCCAGTCGGTCGTTTCCGGTTGCACATTATATAAGTACGCGCGAAAGGGCGCGAGGGTTGCTTGTGCCCGCGTGGGCGGGCCGATTGGGGTTGATGGGGGTGTGGTGCGGGTTTAGCTTTGGTGGATCTGCCGGGGGAGGAATCCGGCCGATGCCCCTTGGTGTAACTGGCAACACGTCCGCCTCTGGAGCGGAAGAGTCCTGGTTCGACCCCAGGAGGGGCAACTGGAAGCCCGACATGCGCTTACGCGCTGTCGGGCTTTTCGCATGGTTGCCATTGATCT